>JANKMV010000157.1:1497-5612 GCA_024650095.1 Bacillota bacterium
ATCATTTTTATATCGCAATGTGGCATCGGAAAAAAGCTGAATGTAGGGAACGGAAGGTGGACCAACGTACCATGGGCGCGAGCGTGTTTATGATCTTGTGTAGGGAATGGTCTTGACCATTCCGAGACATTCAGAGGTAGCGAAGTGAGTTGCGGCGGAACGGTCAAGACCGTTCCCTACATGGGACGGAGGATGGACCAAACTACCATGGGCACGAGAGTGTTTAATCTTCTATAAGAATTCTTCACTTGCAGGAAAAAATAATATATGGCAGCTTGTGAAATCGCTCGTTTCTGGATATAATAACAATACGAACGTATGTTTGTATTGGAGGCGAGATAATGTCTTTTGTTCACCTACGTGTGCATAGCGAATATAGTTTTTTGCGTGGTGCTTGTCGCTTGGAGCAATTGGTGATGCGAGCCAAAGAGTTAAAGATGCCAGCTGTGGCTTTAACTGATTATGGTGTTTTACATGGGGCAGTGCGTTTTACTACATTCGCTCAGAAACATGATCTTCAACCCATTTTAGGCGTTGAACTGAAAGTGAGTTATGGTCTTCCCATTGTTTTGCTCGTGCGCAATGAAATAGGGTGGAGCAACCTAGTACGTCTCGTGAATTCTTGTCAACTGGCCCAACCCAAACGGGAGTGGTTAGAGCCACAGGAGTTAGCAACCTATTGCGAGGGACTATCCTTGGTTCTACATACGAGGGGGGAGGGTATTATACATAACGAAAACGTAACAGTCGTGGCTGTGCAAAAAGTCATTGATGCCTTGCTTCCCTATTTTGGGGAAGAGTTATTTCTTGGGTTGGAGGATGTGGGGGTACCCGGCACGTTTAGCTTAAATCGACGGTTAGCGGAGCTGGCACTTTCTACAGGGGTCCCCTTGTTAGCGACACAGAATGTCCACTACGTCTTACCCGGGGAGGATGGCACTTACCGCATGCTCAACTGCATACGCACCGGTCAACCCTTGGCTGGCGCTGCTCAATCCTTTTTACCAGGTACAGCCTATGAATTAGCAACACCTACCGAGATGTGGCGACGTTTTGCCATCTATCCCACAGCTTGTGAGAATACGGAGCGTTTGGCTACGCGTTGCGAGTTTATTTTGCAGCGAACAGGTATGCACTTGCCCTCGTTTCCGCTTGCCAGTGGCGAGTCAGCGGAAGTGACACTACAGCGACTCTGTCGAGAAGGAATAAAGACTAGAGGATTGGAGGTGGAGGCAGCCTCGCGCCGCTTGCAACGTGAGTTAGCTGTCATTATACCCAAGGGGTTAGCCTCGTACTTTTTGATCGTTCAGGACATGGTCAATTATGCACGTGCTGAGAGTATTGCCATCGGACCAGGACGTGGCTCAGCAGGTGGCAGCCTTGTGGCATATTTATTAGGCATTACACAGGTTGACCCGTTAGCCCATGGTCTTTACTTTGAACGTTTTCTTAGTGAGGATCGGGTAGAATTCCCGGATATTGATATTGATGTGTGCCAACGTCGCCGCGATGAGCTATTGGATTATCTGCGTACACGTTATGGTGATGGACGTGTTGCCCAGGTAAGTGCATTTAGTACGTTGGGTGCGCGGGCCGCGGTACGGGAAGTGGGGAAAGTGTTGGATGCCAGTGGTGAAAAAGTAACGAGTGTAGCCGAAGCGATTCCTCACTATGCTGGTAGTGGCGGTATTGATGCGGCCATTAGGCAGTTTCCGGAATTTCAGCAGGGACGATTACGGGATGACGCTGCGCAAGCCATTTTGGCGGGTGCACGTAAGCTAGAAGGTTTATGCCGCCATCTTTCAACCCATGCCAGCGGGATCATTCTCGGTGTTTCCGATTTGGCGGCTACGGCGCCACTATGTCGTGGCCCTGCTGGGGAAGTGCTAATGCAGTGGGATAAAGATGATGTGGAAGCCATGGGGTTTCTTAAAATTGATGTGCTGGGCTCACGTAATTTAACCATTATTCATGACACACTAAACGCTGTGGCGGCACGCTTTGGTGATGCCCCCACGGCTGAGCGCATTCCGCTTGATGATAAAGCCACCTATGCCATGCTACAACGAGGTGAAAGTTTGGGATGTTTCCAATTAGAGAGTGCCGGTATGCGTCGTGTGCTTCGTTTGCTGGCACCGGAGCGATTAGAGCACATTATTCATTTGCTTTCGCTTTATCGGCCAGGACCGTGGGAAAGTGGCATGGTGGAGACTTTTGTGGCCCGACATCGGGGACAGGAGGAAGCAACGTATTTGCATCCGTCGCTGATCGATATTTTACAGGAAACACATGGTGTTGTTCTTTACCAAGAGCAAGTCATGCGCATTGCTTGTAAAGTGGGCGGCTATACACCTGGGGAAGCTGATCAGCTGCGACGTGAGATGGGTCGGCGCTCCGCATCGTTACAGGATGTGCAGCGACCTAAATTTATAGCGGGCGCTGGCAAAAATGGTTTGGCAGAAGAAGAAGCGGCCGCTGTTTTTGATCATCTCTGTCGCTTCGCTGGTTATGGTTTTAATAAGGCGCATTCGGCGGCGTATGCGTTGGTCTCGTACTGGACCGCCTACCTTAAGCAGCACTATCCTGTGGAATTTTATGCGGCCTTACTCTCGGCTGGTTTTGGTTATTATGGTTCTGCGGTCTATGTGTATGAAGCTCGCACCCGTGGAATTGCTGTATTACCACCCCACGTGAACAGGAGTGGCATTAACTTTGCAGTGGAGGGAGATGCTGTACGAGCAGCTTTGCCACTCGTGCGTGATTTGGGCAGCCGTGGTGTGTCTGCCATCATGGAGGCACGGGCCAGCGGACCCTTCATGTCGCTGCAAGATTTCTGTCAGCGGGTGGGACGCAGCGCCCTTCGGCGCAGTGCACTAGCCAATTTGATTAAGGTGGGCGCCTTTAGTGGTTTGGGATCTACTCGTCGTCAAGCACTGGCTTCACTGGATCAAGTGTTAAAGTGGACGGATCGCCAACCTGGCCAGTTGAGTTTATGGTCGTGGCTAGAGGATAAAGAGACGTTGCCAAAATTGCCAGACTTTACTGAGACGGAGATTGCGGAAGCGGAAGCAGAAACGTTAGGCTTAAACCTAACATATCATCCATTACAAAGGTACGCGGTACAATTACAGGATCTAGCATGCGTGCCATTGCAAAAAGTGCCCACCCTTGAGGCTGGACAGACGGTGACGGTGGTGGGCACGATCTTATCCCGTTCTCGGCGTCGTCTCAAAAAGGGTGGTATTATGCTAACCCTCTTCTTAGCGGATGAAAGCGGCTTTGCAGAAGCAATCTTTTATCCAGCAGCGTATAAACGGCTCCTTTACCGACTTGATGAGAAGGCACTGTTGTTGACCGGGAAGACGACTGCGGATGGGGATTCCATCATTGTGGAAGATGTGATGCCCCTAGCTTTGCTGGCAGCAAGAAAGGAGAACAAAACGCGGGTGTCGAAGTAACGAGGGAAGAGAAAAGGGGATAAAGGGGTTTGCAGCGATGAGAGAAGCAAAGATTCAAGAAGCTACAAGTCTTCAAATGCTACTTGAAGAAAGTGAGCATTGTCAGGCGTGTAGCCTAGGCAAAGACAGGCAAAATCTCGTCTTTGGTGAAGGTGACCCCAATGCCAAAATCTTTTTGTTAGCTGAAGCACCGGGGGCAAAGGAAGATGAAACAGGTCGCCCCTTTGTGGGTAGAGCGGGGGAGTTGCTAACGGAACTATTAGCCAAAGCAGGAATCAAGCGGCAAGAGGTGTATATTACCGGGTCATGTAAATGCCGGCCCCCTAAAAATCGTAACCCGTATAAAAGGGAACTGCATGCCTGTTTGCCCATCCTCCAGCAACAGCTGGCTTTTATTCAACCTCAAGTGGTAATCTGCACAGGGTTGGTGGCTGTGCACAATATCCTAGACCCCAAGGCACGTTTAGCTGATGTCCGCGGTCACTGGTTTGTAGGTCCGGGTTATCAAATCTATCCAACCTATCACCCGGCCGCTGTCCTGCGGGGAACGGTTAAGGCCGATGTGCTAGTGGAGGATTTTAAACGGGTACGTGAGAGTCTGAAGTAAAAATAATTAATATAGCCCAACAGGTACCAGGATGGTACTTGTTGGGCTAT
>JANKMV010000158.1:0-1535 GCA_024650095.1 Bacillota bacterium
GCTGAAAAATGGTGCCACGGTCATTGTTAGCCAACAAGCATTGCCGCTCCCCGTTGCGCTCATCATTACGGCTGATACACGCCATTTTCTTTCCTTTTTTTCAGATCGCTACTTTGGGCACCCTAGTCATAAGCTAGATGTTACCGGCATTACGGGAACAAATGGCAAGACCACAACCGCACATTTCCTCTATGAGATCTATCAAGCAGCAGGTAAGAAAAGTGCCTTGATGGGCACCGTGGGTATAAAAGCAGCGGGGCAATCGAGAAAGCAATCATTAACTACGCCTGGGGCAGAAGAGCTTCACAACACACTATGGCAACTCGAGCGTGAAGGGATGGAGCATGTTGCCATGGAGGTTTCTTCTCATGCATTGGTACAAAAACGAGTAGAACATTGCCGCTTTCATGCCGCGATCTTTACCAATCTCACACGCGAACATTTAGATTACCATCAAACGATGGACGACTATTTTCAAGCAAAGGCACATTTATTTGCTCTAATTAGAGGCAGCGCCAGTAACGCCATCATTAATGCCGATGATAGGCGAGCAGAGCTTTTACAACAACAGCTTACGTCCCATATGCTCACATATGGGATTGAAAAGGAAGCGGATGTGAAAGCTCTGGAAATCCGGCCCCTCACCGATGGAGGTTCCTATGTCAAAGCACTTTCCCCTTGGGGAGAGCTCTCCTTTGCTATTCGTTTGCACGGACTCTATAACATCTATAATGCACTAGCCGCCGCCTCAGCCGCGCTGATGGATAATATTTCTCTTTCAGCCGTCGAGAGAGGGATTGCAGCCTTAAAATTGGTACCCGGACGTTTGGAACTGCTGCCTTCACCCCCGGGAGTTCGTGTCTACTTAGATTATGCACATACACCGGATGCTTTAGAGAAGGTCCTGCAAGCCGTTAGTGACTATCCCCATCAACGAATTATTCTTGTTTTTGGCTGTCGAGGTCAAAGAGATAGCGGCAAGCGTCCCCTGATGGGCGCCATAGCAGAACGCTATGCCGACATCACCATTTTAACAGCAGATAACCCCATTGACGAAAACCCCGCTGCCATTGCCAAGGATATTGCCCACACCATGGTAAAGAAGCCATTTTATATTGATGAGAGAGAAGAGGCCATCTATTATGCATTGACATTAGCAGGTGATGGCGATATCGTCTTAATAACAGGGAAAGGGAGAGAAGACTATCAGTTAATTGGCAACTCCGTCATTCCCTATTCAGACTTGAATGTTGTATACTCCTATGTTAATCACCCCTTGCATTAAACGCATTGCTCAACTAAAAAGAAGTGCTCCGTCTCGTTAGAGATGAAGCACTTCTTTTTAATGAATATTGCGGAAGACACCGATAACTTTTCCCACAACCGTAATGTCTGCTGACCGTAAGGGTTCATAATGGTCATTCTCTGGTTGTAAGCGGATATGGTCAGCCTCTTTGTAGAAGCGTTTCACGGTGGCTTCTTCATCTAGCATGGCAACCACGATTTCACCGTTATTGGCATTTCCTTGTTGACGA
>JANKMV010000158.1:1545-5588 GCA_024650095.1 Bacillota bacterium
TATGCCTGCATTTATCATACTATCGCCTCGGACACGTAAAAGAAAGACAGTATCCTGATGCACCATCATTTTCGGTAGAGGAAAATATTCTTCAATATTTTGTTCCGCCAAAATGGGTAAGCCAGCGGTCACTTGACCCAGTACTGGGACTTGTACTATTTCTGGAATAAATTCCGGGGACGGGTCATGGTTCAATAACTCAATGGCTCTCGGCTTGGTGGGGTCACGGCGAATTAATCCTTTTTGCTCCAGTTTGGAAAGATGCGTATGTACAGTGGAACTAGAAGAGAGTCCAACAGCCTCACCAATTTCACGCACCGAAGGGGGATAATTTTTCGTCCTGACTTCATTTTTAATAAATTCTAATATTTGCATTTGCCTTGATGTTAAATCGTCCACACAGCAACACCTCACTTTACAGCTAGTATATCATAAATTTACCATCTTGCAAACATCCGTTCGTTTTTTTAGTAAAAATGTGTTGACACGCACATATGTTCGTGTTATATTGTAACCAAACAAACGTTTGGGGGGTTTATTATGAAAGCACTATCAACATACACCTATCGTAAAAGCCAAATGGAGAAGAAAAGGCAGAAACTTCTCAAAGTTGCCATCATCCTGCTTGTTTGGAGTGTCGTAATCGGCATGACCTTTTTAAATAATAGCGTGGCCGTTGGTGAAACACGTCTACCAAAAACTGTCGTCGTAGAAACGGGAGACACACTTTGGACACTGGCACAAAGCTACCTACCGCCTCGCACAGATATTCGCGACTATCTTACTGTTGTCAAAAAGCATAATCAACTATCCGGACCCATTGTCTATCCCGGTCAACTGTTGGAACTACCGTAAACATATTCTTTGTCACTCTTGGCAAAGCTAAGGTAAAAGTTAGTTGGGGGTGAAGCTGTGAGTGAAAAGATACCGTGGAACCGACAAGAAATATTCTATGATGATGTCGCTAACTATCCTCTTTATGATTTCTTCCCATTAGAAGCAGCAGAATCAGAGGAGGAAGAAAACCAAGATGAACTGAACATTTTTTATCAATAAGGTGTTTATGAACATCTTATTTTTTTATTTGTTATATATCATGCGTGAAGACGCGTCGAATGTAGCCCCGTATTATTAAATAGCACCATTTCCTCTGAAAAAAACTATAAGAGATAGCAGGAAGTAACCTTTAAAGGAAGAATATACAAAAGTGTTACGAATTATACTTTAGTAACACGAAGGAGAGGATACAAATGGACAAAACTCTTTGGCAAAATGTTGTGGCTTTTCATGGGCATAGCTGCTTCGGGCTTGCCATAGGCTACCACGTGGCGACAGCAGCCTTACAGACATTATCTACATTGCGGGATATAGACGAAGAAATGATCGCCATCGTTGAAAATGATAATTGTTCGGTAGACGCAATCCAATTCATTACGGGTTGCACAATAGGCAAGGGAAACTTAATTTTACGAGATTATGGGAAAGTAGTCTATACTTTTTACTTGAGAAAGAAGAAAAAGGGAATTCGCATCACTGTGGCTGGCCCAGATATGTCTGATTATCCGGAAGTAGCAGCGTTAAAGGAGAAAATAGCTGAGGGTGGTGCGAGCACAGCAGAAAAAGCGTTACACGCACAAAAATCAGAAGAAGCTATTTTCCATTATTTATCTAAACCCACCGAAGCAGTGTGTAAGATCTCTGAGCCCGTCTGGGACCTTCCGGAAAAGGCACGTCGCTTTCCAACGCTTACATGCAATTATTGTGGTGAAGCTGTGATGGAACCTCGAGCACGTATAAAGGGTGGTAAAATTTCTTGTATCCCCTGTGCAGATGCTTATTCTCGCAGTTAACATATTGTCATTGAGATGAGGAGGGTTGAAACCGTTCGGTGTTCAACTAATTTGATTTACGATGGAGGAAGCTTTGATGGTGAAGATAGGGCATAAGGAAGGTATAAACCTCAAAGATCCTGATTTCTGGGATGAGCAGTGGCAAACATCACGCAAAGCTGAGACCACATATACTCAGTGCTCGCCCCAATCCACTGCATTGTGGGAAAAACAAGCAGAACATTTTGTAGCAAACAGTGGTGACAACAAGCGCGTTAACGATACGCTGACCTGGCTAGCAAGCCAGGGCGTTGTGCTCAATGGCATGAATGTACTCGATCTTTGTTCTGGACCGGGAGCATTTACCTTCGCTTGCTCCGAACCTGCTGCTGCGGTTACTGCATTGGAACCAGCCACAGCCATGGTCAACTTCATTCGGGAGCGAATTAACCGAGAAAGACAGAAGAACATTCATATCATCCAGTTGCCATGGGAGGATGTGGATGTGGAAAAACAAGGGCTCTCTAGGCACTTTGACTTGGTACTGGCCTCTAGTTGTCCCGGTATTCATAGTATTGAGCTCCTAGAAAAGGCGCTTCTTTGTACCACTACATACTTTTATTTTTATGGTTGGGCAGGTGCTCGCGAAAATGACGCTTTGGACGCTCTCTGGCGTTATCTCTACCACAGTGATATTCCCTCTTGGCCAGATGATAGTCTGTATATCTTAAATTGGCTTCACGCCAAACGCTACAACTTTTCACTGGATGTAAAGGAAGACCGTCGAGTAGAAGAATCATCCGTTGAAAAAGCCACAAAGGCGCTGCTTTTCCTCCTTGATCTTCACGGTAAAAGCGTTGTAGGCCTGGAAGATCAAGTGGCAGATTTTGTCCGACAACGAGCTAAAGACGGCATCTTTTGCCAAACATCAATTTCCCGCAGAGCTAGAATACTCGTAACATTAACAAACGCCAACTCAGGCTGAGTTGGCGTTTGTTTAAGCCGATAGATTGCTTCTATTTGAGTAGTGAATATTCGTAAATACGTTATTGTCCTGTGAGTTTCGACAAATTTCCATGAAATCCCTTTACAAAAACAGGAAATAGTTAATAAGTGAAGAACATTATAGTTAATATTACCATTACACCAAAGCACAGACGTTAATGCCACGAAATATTTCAAGTTTTAATCATTTTTTCTCATTGACTTACGAGACTCGGGAGGTGTTAAGAAATGAATCACCACGCTGCTGATAAATTCGTAGCCCATTATCGGCTTGATGATGATGCTATACAAGATGTGTGGTCTCATTTGGAGAACGTAGCCAAGCGTACTGCAGCTATTGCGGACAAAGTAGGTTTAGCTAACGTTGGCGAATTACTAGGGTTAGTTCATGACGTCGGCAAAGCCAGCTCTGACTTTAATAACTATATCCGCCATGCGGTAGGATTACCCCTTGAAGAATTTTCTAAGCCTGAGGACGTTAAGGGTTCAGTTGATCATTCGACGGCAGGGAGTCTATGGTTACGTTCAAAACTTTTGAACGGGGAAATGGTGAACTTCTCTAGCCAGTTAATGCCATTAATTGTTGCTTCCCATCATTCCGGTCTTATTGATTGCTTGACTGTCGATGGTCAGAATGGGTTTGAGCACCGCCTAAATAAGGTCGAGGCACAGAGTCACATGATTGAGTCGTTGAGTAATGCGCCGGTAGATTACATAGAGCGTATTAATGATATAGTGAGCGATGGTAGCATAGGTTATCAACTTGAAGATTGCATTCGTTCGCTTCAAGAGCCACATGATACTATGAGCGAAGTGACCTTTAAAATGGGACTTTTGACTCGCTTTTTGTTTTCCGCACTAATTGATGGGGATCGTGTTGATACCATCGATTTTCAAGACCTAACTCAGGAAGCACTTCGACGAGATGGAAACTATCAACCCTGGGAATTAATGATAAGTAGCTTGGAGTCTCACCTAAAGTCATTTTCTTGCCAAAATCTTGTGGATCGGTTTAGACAAGATGTTGCTCAACGCTGTCTTCAGGTTTCCTGCAAAAACCAGGGAATCTACCGTTTAACAGTACCAACAGGAGGCGGCAAAACACTTGCTAGCCTACGTTTTTCCTTACATCACGCTCAACATCACCAATTAGAACGGATTATCTACGTCATCCCCTGTACCTCTATTATTGATCAAAATGCGAAAACC
>JANKMV010000159.1 GCA_024650095.1 Bacillota bacterium
ACTATATTAGTATAAATAGTCAAAAGCGTTGGTATTTCAACTATTTGTTTTACAGCTAGTAGTTTATTTCCAAAAACAATTGACTATGTCAATATATAGCAGATATAATTATCTGAGAATTAATTTAATTATAGAAGGAGGTTCATATGAATCAGATCGAAGAGGTGAGGAAAGCTAGACAACAAAACAAGCGTGATGTTTATAACAATCGGATACCGAAACGAGTACCCGTATCTGCAAGTCTTGGGCTTTATGCTGCTGCAGAGTACGCTGGCGTTGATCCCAAAGAAGCATACTGGAACCCTGCACTCTTGGAAAAAGCGGGAGAAAAACTTTGTGAATTAATTCCATCCGATTCTTGTGTATTAGGTGGTGCCATCCTAACACCGACTAAATATCAGGCTCTTGGCTCAAAAAGCATTGTCATGAGCAAAAAAGGTTTTATGCAACACCCAAATACCCATATGATGGAGCCAGAAGAGTATGATGAATTTATAAAAGACCCATATGCATTCATCGTTGAAACAGCTGTACCCAGGACAAACAGTAACCTCGACTATAAAAAAGATCCTGTACGAGCCATGTTCACAATCTCCCAAGCCCTTGCTACTCACGGTAAAGCTATGGCGATAAGTGGCGGTGTGAGTGCCCGTCTCTCTGCTAAATTTGGCTATCCTCCCATGCGATTTGGTGGTGGTGGTGGCTATGCACCTTTAGATATTCTTACAGATCAACTCAGGAGCTTTTCAGGTATGTCCGTTGACATTAAAAGAAATCGGGACAAAGTGAAAGCCGCTCTTGACGCTATTTATCCACTAAGCTATAAAAGATGCTTACCACCTGACATCTCAACATACACCAGGGATATGGTAGGTTTTTATCCCCTTCATATGGCAACCTTTATGAGAGAAAAAGATTTTGCTGAACTTTGGTGGCCTTCCTGGTTTCGCCAAGTAACAGATTATGCCTCTCTTGGCATTCGTATCGGCGCATTTCTCGAAGATGATTGGACAAGATACATTGATTACCTGCAAGAACTGCCTGTTGGTACATATCTTACTTTTGAATATGGTGATGCCAAACTTTTTAAAGAAAAACTCGGCAAGAAGTTTATCCTTGGTGGTGGCTTCCCCATTAGACACTTAACAACCTGCACAAAAGACGAAATTATCAGAAAAACAAAGGAATGGCTTGACATCATGGCACCCGGCGGACAATACATGTTCGGCTTTGATAAGAACCCTTTAGTGCTTGCAGATGTAAACCTCGATAACCTCAAAGCCGTTGTGGAGACCGTCCTTCAATATGGCGTTTATGATAACCCCGGAACGACGACAGGGACAATCTTTGATAAAAGCGATTACACACACTCTGCATTTGAGCCGTTTACCAGTAGAGTATACAAAACTTGGGAGCAATATAAGGAAGAACATCCTAACACACCTGAAAATGCAAAAGACAGTGTAATGGCCGCAGAGGATGCAATCCTCAATTTCTATTACAGCCTCTGTCAGTAAATACTATCAATAAAAAGGCACGCTTTCATTAGTGATTCATGTAATAAAAAGGGCGCGTTTATTCGGATCTCTCGATGCGCGCCTTTCAATAATGGTACCATTAGCCACTTGCTAGCAGCAAGTGATATAAAATGAACAAGGCATTGCAGAATTCTGCAATGCCTTGTTCATTAGTTTTCTTATATTACTGATACATTCGCTGCTTGCGGGCCACGGTCACCATCTACAACATCAAAGGTTACTTCTTGTCCTTCATCTAGGGATTTAAATCCCTCAGACTGAATTGCTGAGAAGTGAACAAAGACATCTCCGCCACCTTCTTGTTCAATAAAACCAAATCCTTTTTCTGCATTAAACCATTTTACTTTTCCTTGCAACTAAATGCCCTCCTAAAATTCATTTACTCAGATTGAGTCTTCTTTTCGATAGTATAACCATTTTTTCAATGTTCATCACACGAAAAGGAATTTTCTATTCTGCTTCATATCAGAATAGATGTTTTAACTTAGCAACTTTACATATCGCACAATATGCGATAATTTCATAGCAGATGTAAAGAGAAGACTACAGTAATTGTTTTGCTTTAACAGCGGCACTTCCTGCATCACGACCATACGCATCTGCACCAATTTCTGTTGCAAATTCAGGTGTAATGGGGGCACCACCCACGATGACTTTAAAGCCTGTTAAACCACTATCTTTAATAGCGGCAACGGTTTCTTTCATGGCAGGCATGGTGGTGGAGAGAAGAGCAGAACAAGCTACTACTTTTACATCAGGATTAGCTTTAATAGCTTCGATGAACTTGTCCGCAGGAACATCAACACCAAGGTCAATCATTTCAAAGCCAGCACTTTCAATCATCAAAGCAACCAGGTTTTTGCCGATATCATGCAAGTCACCAGCGACGGTACCAATAATGCATTTACCCAAAGTAGCTGAACCCTCTCCTGCAAGAGCGGGCTTTAGTACTTCCACACCTTTTTGCATTGCTTTACCAGCGATCAGCATTTCTGGAACGAAAATTTCTCCCGTTGAGAAGCTGTCCCCAACGACGCCCATGGCGTCTACCATGGCTTGCAGAATATCAGTAGCTTTGTCTCCTGCATCTAAAGCTTCTTGTACCACTCCGGCAATCAGTTTTGTTTTGCCTGTTTCAACACTCGTTTTAACCTCTTGTAATTTTGACAATTTTACATCCTCCTTGTTTACATTGATAGTTTTCTTTTGTAAAAAATAAACTTAATGTTTCCTTGCACTCATGCTATCGATCCCAGCTTACATTCTTACTTCTTTTTCGGTCCGAAAACACCTCTTCTATAAGCACCAATGTATTCCATGCAATATTCGTCCATGCCCAATAGTGCTTCTGTTGCAAAAATCATGCCCATCATGTCTCTGTTTAGTGGATCAAGGATGAAACTATCCATACCTGCATTCATTGCCAGAACCACAAAGCCTTGGTTAACTAACTTACGCACAGGCAAGTTAAATGAAATATTACTTACAGCGCCTATTACATGAATTGTTGGGTACTGTGATTTAATGTCTGTAATTACATCAGTAACCATCTTGATTCCTTCTTCTGAGGTAGCAAGCATTTCCACCAGCGGATCAATATGTAGGCGGGAAGGATCAATGTCGTATTCTTTTGCCTTTGCCATAATGCCGGCAAATACTTCCAAACGTTTTGCTGCGTTTCTAGGTATGCCCGTATCGTCGCATAGGAGTGCCGCACATTCCCATTTTGTACCAGCGATAACAGGGAATACAACATCAATCTTGTCACCTTCCAAAGAAACCGAATTCACAAGACCGGGTTTGTTGCAGAACTTCATTGATTCAACACACACGTTGACACTGGGGCTGTCAACAGCGATAGGTGTCTCTGAAACCTCTTGTACTAAGTCAATAAGCCATTTCATTGTTTCCACTTCAATTGATTCTTCTACTGAAGCACATACATCAATGAAGTCAACGCCTGCATCTGTTTGCACCTTTGCAAGATTCCTAATAAAATCTTCATCCCTAGCTGCTATAGCTTTTGCCACAGAAGGAATCGAGCCGTTAATTTTTTCACCAACAATGATCATGATTACTTACCTCCAGGGTTATAGATTTGTTGTAGTGCTAACCTTCTTCAGAGTTTTCTGTTGATGTAATACCTAACAGACGCTTTAGCAAAAAGAATTTAGACCATCTACTTTGTAGCATTTGTACAATATACAGGTATCATTCATTGCTACAAATACTACTGTAAATATACTTCCCACTCTAGCTGATAATTTACAAATTTTCTAGTGTAAATTGCGCTGTTTTACTTATTATGTATCAACAAAAAATCTCCTGCTGACCACGTATACATTTTATACGCAATTTTAGTATAATTCTAATGCTAAAGCTTGTCAATGTTTGAATTCACATAATGAATCGTATTATCCGATTCTCTCAAACAGAAAAATTACATCCCAGATGCTCTACTTTCTTGATGACACGGAGTAGAAGATCTCTACCAACTCAAAAAAAGAGCCATTATACACTAAGCCACCTTCATAAATGAAGGTGGCTTAGTGATCAGCGTACGATTAGTCTAAAAAAAATGTTTAGGGACTACAGTAATTGTTTTGCTTGAACAGCTGCGCTTCCAGCATCACGACCATATGCATCTGCACCAATTTCTGTTGCAAATTCTGGGGTAATGGGCGCACCACCAACAATAACTTTAAAACCTGTCAAGCCACTACCTTTAATGGCTGCCACAGTTTCTTTCATAGCAGGCATTGTGGTGGAAAGAAGAGCAGAACATGCTACAACTTTAACGCCAGGATTGGCTTTAATGGCTTCAATGAATTTGTCTGCAGGAACATCAACACCAAGGTCGACCATTTCAAATCCGGCACTTTCAATCATCAAAGCAACCAGGTTTTTGCCGATGTCATGTAAGTCACCTGCAACGGTGCCAATGACGCATTTTCCTAATGAGGCTGAACCTTCACCTGCAAGAGCAGGCTTCAGTACTTCCACACCCTTTTGCATTGCTTTTCCGGCGATTAACATTTCAGGAACGAAAATTTCTCCCGAGGAGAAGCTGTCGCCAACTACGCCCATAGCGTCAACCATAGCTTGCAGAATTTCTGTTGCTGCATGTCCTGCATCTAAAGCTTCCTGTACCACTCCGGCAATGAGTTTTGTTTTTCCTGTTTCGACACTCGTTTTAACTTCTTGTAACTTTGACATTTGTAATTGCCTCCTTATTATATATTAATTGGGTCATTCCTTAACTAGCGGATTACTTCGTGGTAATCCAATTGCAATATTCTTATGATGCAATAATCTATCAATTCTAATAAATTATATCACGTTTATAGTTTTAATACCACAATATTAAAACTAATTCCTACTTATGGTAAAAAATAAGTATTTTCTCATCACATCAATCAGCCAGGACTGGGAGCTCACTGCATTAATCTACTATCTATTGAGATATGACAAGTGTTACCTTTAGTGAGACATATCTTCAATTCTAGCAGATTCTTTTTAGATTGTACCCTCCCAGACAAGTAAAGTTCAATCATATTGGTAGTATATCAATTGTAGATTTAGCCATAACTATAATAGATTGTTTTTCATTCATCATCAAAATGGAGGATTGTAACATGGTACTTACAAAAAAGCCGATCAGCAAAGCCTTAAAAACCTTTTATGGTATAGGAGATATGGGATTTTCACTTATGACCAGCGTGGAACTCTTTTTCTTCGTATTTTTCCTAACTAACGTTGCGCAGTTTTCTCTCGCTATGGTTGCTGTCATTGGCTCTGTTACAAGCATCGTTGATGCAATTTTATCTCCATTCTATGGAGCTATTATTAGTGGGACTAAACCGTTAAGATGGGGGCGCAACCGCTCTTGGTTACTTATCGCACCCCCACTTGTTGTGGTATTGTTCATGTTCCAGTTTACGCGCATTGGTCCTACAGAATTAATATCAGCAGTGATCGTAAGCCTTGGCTTCATC
>JANKMV010000015.1 GCA_024650095.1 Bacillota bacterium
ATTGAGAGACAATACTCTTCTATTATTGAGTATTAATTAAGGTGTGCCAACTACCCCTTGGGGTAGTTTCTGCATAGCTGTCCTACTTTTACAAAGCATGACCGGAAGAAATGGTCCAGTTTCACGTAAGCGGACGTAAAAAAGAGACATGAAAAAAATCATATCTCTTTTTTTGCCCTAATTGTACCAATGCCTTTGTACTAGACCTAACACAAATGACTATAAATATTGCCTTGTGAGCACACTGATTAGTCCGGGGACTATATTAGATAAGTTTTCAATTTGCTATGAAAGGGATTACCAGTTATTAAGTGAATTATACAACTGTGTGTATAAGTACTAAAAGGAGTTCAGGAGATGCCACAAAATGAATCTGTAACATTGACCCCTTTTACCCGGCAAGGTCATCATGTAGCAGGGTTTCTTATTATGTTTCTTCTTCTCCATTTTCTATCTCTAAAAATGGACACCAACGTTATCTGGCCCATCTTCGCTTTCTTATCAGCTGTCCTACACCAGGGGCTTGTTGTTGTTGTGTGGCGCGCAGAATTGTTTGGAAGCAATATATCACGGATGTTCAACGCCAAAGGGTTTTATCTTTACGGTATCCTTTTTTTCCTCCTGTTTCTCTTACGATTTATAAGCACTGTAGGTGCAGCAATTGATGCTTCCCGGACATTTTACTTACCCTATGTTGTTTTATGGCCAATAACGGGCACCATATTCATTTTCTTCATATGGGCGCAGGTTAGTGTGTTTACATATTTTGGAGTAAAACGTGCTTTAGGTGCTGACCACTTTTATCCGGAATATAGAGATATACCTTTTGTGCGTCAGGGAATATTCAAATATACAAGCAACGGTATGTATGCCTTCGGCTTACTAGGATTTATGCTGCCTGGTCTATTTTTTCAATCCGGCATGGGCCTAGCTGTGGGACTTTTTCATTATCTTGCTGTTTGGCTTCATTATTGGGCCACAGAGCTGCCCGACATGAAGTATATATACAGAAATCGTTAAGATATCCGTATATATGCCCACTGTGAAGAAGCCTCCACGAGAGCATATATGGGGTGGCTGGAGGTTTTAGTTATACGTAATCATTTTGCTACCACATTTTGGATACAAAACCCATTGGGATAAAGCCAAAGACGGCAGAAAGAACCACTATAAGGCTCCAGTTACACAAATGAACGGCTCCAGAGGATAGATTTCCTACAGAACGGTTCTCTAGGTAAGTTCATTAGCGATTGCTTCGAGTTTCTTAATTACTTGCTCTTTGTTCAGGTTTGCCGGTCCTGCTTCAGCTACTTTCCTCAGCAGAAAATCCCAGAATGCCGCCGTCATATTATTTTCATTAATCACCAGGATAACGGAAGGTGGGGATAGTTTTGCGATCATTGCCCCAATGTCTTCTCTGGCGTATAGTGTATAGCCGAATCCTTTCAGGTCATAGGAGAGACAGACCCGATAGTTCTTGTATTTTTTTAGCAAATCAACAATATGCAGTACGTGTATTTTGAATTCATGTTCTGTATAAAACAACTCTTCATTCGCCAGCATATTTGAATAGCCGATTTGAGTCTTGCCGTCCTTGATGACAGTGATATCAGGAATTTTGATAATTTCTGTAAAAATTCTATCTTGTAGGTTTTTCTCAAAGGTTTCTTTGCGTGACCGATAATACTGCATGATTGTACTTTTTTGTAGGTTTTTTGAGCGCGCAACAACACGTTTTGCAACAGAGTCCGGCATGGTTACTAGTGATAAGGTTTCTGTTTTAATGATTGCATTCGTCTTTTCCTTTTCAGCATCAATCATCAGCTTCAGGTATTCTAGCCGATCGCTTGGTCTAAATATCTGCATTAATGGACGACAAAGAGCAAGGTAGCTCGTAAACTCGTCTGTAATCGCACGAATGGTCTTATGATCATGAAAAATGAAATTGGCCGCCTTTTCATTCATACTGCCGACTGAAGTGGAGATTACGGCTGCCGCACTTGGGGCGATAAAGAGCGTTCGTTTGAAAATCCCGTCTCTTTTTTTCGGATAATGATAGGGTTCAATCGCACCCGTCATATATAGGGGCATCCATTCTCCAATGGCTGTGAGCATTTCATCGAGGTTACGGCTAACCGTATGGATAATCTTAATGCGGTTCCCTTTTAGAATCACTTGTGACATCAATGATGCCCATTGGGCAGCGAAGGCTGGATCTGCCGTCATCCATTCCATATCTTCATCGCTAAACAAGAGCAGCGTCTGCGGCTGCTCGCAACGGAGAACTGTTGCTAGGAAGGCAAGTACGGCTACCCTTTTCCCCTCTACACCATAGTAAACAAATGTTTCCACTCGTTCTTGTACAATACTTTTTTCCTCATGGTAGACGGGTTGAGGTGGCTTCCTAAATTGAAAGTCAGTAAGACCCTGCAAAAAGCCTTCTACTGTTTGTTCTTCTTTTGTTTTCTGTTCAAGTAGCCAGTGTGCTAGTAAATCAGCAATTTCATTTTGGCCGCTCAACGAGTCTCCAACATCGAGCGCTTCTAATAAGGCTTTTTTCTGGTAATCTTCTTTGCAGTGTCTGGCCAGATAAGTTGCCATCGCCTGAACATAATTTTGATTTTTTGATAAACCACGTTCTCCCCGGCGTAAGCGACTGATATGTGAAGCGTCAAGTGAAGCATGTCTCGCGAGTACACTATTCGACGTTTTTGTGATATTCATTAGAAAGTCCAGTTTCTCATGAAAGTGCATCGAAACACCTCCCTTTCTCTATTATACCAGTGTAATTTTTCCGTAGACAAGAGAAATGACACGAATCTTGTCAATTAAACAGTCAATGACAGTTTGTCCTCCCCCTCTCTTTCTTGGTGTTCCTTCTTATATAATGGCGATATAGGGTGATGCTCCAGCATCATGAGAAATTATGGGAGGTAGATAAAAGTGCAGAGAAAAAAGACCTTGTCTTGGTTACTAATTCTATCAATGATTGTATCGTATTTTACGGGGATCCCAAAAGTGGTATTGGCTGCGGAAGCCCCGCCAAAAAACATCTATGATGCCGATGTATTGCCTGACGGTAAAATTGCCGTTCTTTATCTTAGTGATGGGAAAATCATCTATGGGGTACTCGACCCCAGTAGCAATAATTGGCGTAAAGAGGAAATAGGAGCAGGCAAAGATGCAGCTCTTACTGTGGACGGAAGCGGGTTCCCTCACATTGTTTATATTACCTCTAGTGATGATTTGGGTTATACATATTTTACGGGGTCCTCCTGGTCTGATACAGAGACAATTGATTCAATTGCGTTTGGTGGCGTCGATGGTTTACTGACATCACCCGATATTGTCGTTGACGCCTCTGGCTTTGCTCATATCTCCTACCTTGATGCAAAGGGAGGCTATACTGGCGGCAATAATTATACTTCGTATGATAAAGAAGACCTGGTGTACGCTACAAATGCCAGCGGCACTTTCGTCAGGCAAATCATCAGCTACAGTCATGGATGGTTTTATAGTCCTGATGGATGGCGAAATTTCGTCCATGCCCCCACAAAAATTGTTCATGCCAACGATAGCTACGGTATTGGTGTGAAACAATATAATTACGATAAATGGATGACAACACAATATCACACATATAATTATGATTTGTTTACATCCTCTTCTACATTGAGCTATCCGATTCGCTCTGCTACAAGCAACAACGATCTTGGATTTAAGCTTTTTGACATGGGGTCCGATGGGACAAACATATACTCTCTGTTTAAAAAAAGCAGTACTCTTTATCTAACAAATGGAGTTAATGAAATTACGGCTGCAACGAAAGCTTTTACCGGTAATGCCGCCGATCTTTTTGTAATGCCTGATAATAAAGCCTATTATGCGGGTATCTTGAGTAATAACCTCTTGTTGTATCAAAACGGCGATTTTAAAGAAAGCTTAACGCTTCCAGCAGCCATAAGCACTAGCCATCTGCGGATGGCTACGGTCGTAAGTAATAACAAACAATATGTATTCTATACCGATACAGCGGGGAGCCTGTGGGTTTGTGACATCTCCACGAACGTTGGAGACGTTACCGTAAACAGCTTTGAAATCCCCGATAAGCTTCCTGTTACCATCAGTGGTGTCAACGTCGTAGACAAAACATATGACGGCAATGCGGTAGCTTTTGCCGGCACCCCTGCCGCAACCGTGACTGATTCTGGTGAAACCGTATCCATTGCCCAGTATGACTATACATGGTATGACGTGACAAACGGCGTAACGCTAACGTCAGCTCCGCTTGCAGCGGGTAGCTACAAACTGATTGTAGCGGTAGCTGAAACGGATAGCACGTATACGGGCTCGGTTGAAATTCCGTTTTCCATTGGCGCCAAATCTATCAGCATCTCTGGCGTCGCAGCCACCAATCGACCCTATAACGGCGCAACCTCTGTGGAGATAACGGGCGGTACACTTAATGGCGTCGTAAACGGCGACCTCGTCAATGCCCATGTCCCCGCGAGTGGTACCGTTGACAGTGCGGACGCAGGCGACGGGAAAGCGGTCACTTCAGCCGCAATTACGCTATCTGGAGCCGATGCAGATAACTATCTGTTGACACAACCAACGGGAATTACCGTCAACATTACCAAGGCGCCCGTAACCATTTCTACGGTCAGCGCAAGTGACAAAACTTACGATGGTTTCCTTGCTGCCACTGTAACCGGTGTGACCTTCAGTGGTTTGCAAAACGGGGAAACGCTTGCGCTTGCAACCGACTATAGTGCCACAGGCAGCTTCCAGACGACAAACGTCGGCACGGCAAAAGCGGTTACCGGCACCGTTACGCTCTTAGCAACCAGTAAAGCAAATAATTACAGTTTAGCAGACACTGCGTTTGCCACCAGTGCAAACATTACAAAAGCAAGCGGTTTTACCGCATCCGACCCCGCGGATCTAGCCATGATCAAAGAGCAAATACAGGGTTACTCATTTGATTTATCAACACTCGGCTTAAATAAAACCGATACCGGCAGTGTGAGCTATGGACTGGGTGCACTAACTGGCGACGCCTTGTTTAGCGCCAACCCGGCCATTGCAGCAGACGGGAAAACGTTAACCTTTACCTCAGCTGACGTCTCAAGCGGCACGGCGACCCAAGTGGTCACCATTAGCACGCAAAACTACCACGATACAACGGCTACGTTGACTGTTGTGCTAGTTGATAAAACCGCGGTCACCATCAGTGGAGTCAGCGTTGCAAACAAAACGTATGACGGCAACGCGATAGCCTTTACCGGCACCCCTACCGCAACCGTGACCGGTTCCGGAGCCGTATCCATTGATCAATACGATTATACATGGTATGACGTAACAAACAGCGCAACGCTACCGTCAGCACCGCTTGCTGCGGGTAGCTACAAACTGATTGTCACGGTAGCTGAATCGGATAGCGCGTATACGGGCATGCTCGAAGTTCCGTTCTCCATTAGTAAAAAAAATCTCACCATAAAACCGCAAGACTATACGTTGTACTGCAATGATGAGTTTCCTGACCTGGCATTAGTCGCCGTTGGCCTTGTGGCTGGAGATGAACTAGCAAGCGCCGTCAGCTTTAGTGAACCCCTAACGCTTGCGATTGAAGATCTATCGGGTGAGCTGTTAAATAATAGTAGTCTCCCTGGCCATTTCCCCATTGTTTTTACCAATGAACCGATGATTACGTCCGCCAACTATACCGTCGTCACCGGGGATGGCATGCTGACCATCCTACGCAAAGATCCAGTTGTCATTCATTTTCAATTGCATGATGGTGCTTCCGGCATTACAATCTCAGGGTTAGAGACGAATGTATACCTACCTGAAAAGGACGAGGACGATGTGGAAAGCGTATTATTGCGGTTGCAAGCAACTAATGCTGGGAATTTTGCTGGCAATCTTGCCATTCTCACTCTTGCCGAAGCTACCCTGACTGATTTAGGGTATAATACTTTTAACGCTTTCGATATTTCACTAATCAAGACAGTCACAAAACTGGATGGTAGTAGCACCGAGGTTACGCTACCATCCAGTGCCATCACAGGTCCGCTTACCATCAGAATCGCTATACCCCTTGAATTACTCGAGAAAACGGGTCTCGCCGTTGCTTACATTGATGAGCTAGGAAACGTAGAAATACTTGCAAGCCAGCGAGTAACCATTAATGGGATCGATTATCTTGAATTTGTAACGGATCATCTCTCCATCTATACAATCGTAGAACTGATTGCAACGGAACAAGACGGTGAACTACCACGGACCGGTGGCACTAACCGACAAATCTATCTCCTGTTAGTATGGGCAATTGTAGGCTTTGGGTTACTGCTTTTACAAAAGAAAAGGGCATTAAAACAACTCTAAATAGAGATCCGTTTTTTCCGTATAGGGTTCGCTTTTCGCGATCCAAGGGAAGTTATAGATACGAAACGGTACGGTTGGCCTCCGCCAAACTTAAAAGCGAAAGAAGCTGTTAATTCTGCAGCTTCTTTTTTTATTAAGGACGGTATTCGATTCGGGTTGTCGAGTACAGTCCTTAATAAATAATTATTTTTTTCCACAGCAGGAGTTTAACGCTGTACGAAGAAAAAGAATAACAATTAAATATGGATTTTTTATATTGAACTGCTAATAATTATTGTTTATTTCCACCAAATCTTCGGCTAGTATACATGGAGTATGTGGACGTATTACCCTAATTAAGCTGGTAGCGTAACCGACCACTATGGGTCGGTTTTTTGTGTTTGTGAATTTTTGCATGGAGTCGGCATATGTTATGTTGATATTGATTTCTTGTTAATAGTTATGATAGTTCACTGCAGGAAGAAAGAGAAAAAAGGCTAGTTGGAAGTAATAATAGTTTTGGAGGTTTTGAAGATGCGTTGGCTTGTTTTTATTTTGCTGGCGGCAATGATGTTTACGGTTACAGGGTGTGGGCCTAAGAGTGTAGTTGTTACTGCTATCGACTATTCAGATGAGGATGATGCTACGGAGTATGAATTTGAAGACATTATTTCCGTAATTGATTTGGGCCGAAACTTTGATAAAATCTCATTGACGTACTTTGCATCAAATGACGAATGGGTTGAGTTCAACTATCGTTTCCTTGGAGAAGCGATGGTGGATGGGGTGCAGGCCCATCATGTTAAGTATACGGACTCTGCAGGTATTTTTGGCTCCCTTGGGGAGGTATGGATAACCGAACAGGACGGCGGTCATTTCGAAGTTGCCAACGTTATAGCCGATGGGGAGAGTAAAGAAGACGTAGAATACTATCGTGGGGTGTTCCTTCCATTAGCCGGTTTGCTTGCGGAAACAGTTGATATCGAGAAAGATTGGTCCGCTTTTGAGCATGCAAACCACAGTAGTGAAATACGGGATTTCGGTGCAGGCCGGGTCTGGACAGATACCTATGAAATGATACATACGGATAGCAAAAAAGAGGTTACGCTTGAATTTGCCAGAATTTCCGGACGTAGCTTCATGATTCGCTTCGAACATAGCAAGAATGCTTCTGGTAACTACAAAATTATCGAAATGGTTCCAAGATAAGCGGCTTGCCCCAAGTATGGGCGGCCGCCTTTGGTATTAGAGGCATCCGTATAGATATTTTCTAGGGGTCTAAAGAGCAAGCGAAATTTGGAGGGATCATGATGTCAATGCGTAAATGGCTGAGTCTTATACTGATCGTTTCTTTACTTGCTTCACTATTTGGGGGTTGTAACTTTAATAGTGGTGATCAACCGAAAACGATAACTGGTGAAATAGTAGATTCGTATGTGGGGGAAGAAGTTGAATTAGAGCAGCAGCCCTTTAGTGAGGAAGCAATTGTAGAGACATATGAGCTAGCGGAAGATGCGAATGCAATTGAGGACGCACAAGCAGAATGGGCTGAAGGTGTGGTATTTATTAGTGATCGGATTGCTAATAAGATACTGGCGGCTGAAAAAGGCACTAATGACTCGATCATTACCATAACAGAAGATGTTGAAATTTTTGCAATAGATGAAGTTTTGGTGTATACGGAGGAACTAATTGCTTATCGAGTGGTAGAAAAAGAGGAAGCATTGCCGGTGGTTAACTACACCCTCGTCAGGGCAGAATTAGAAGAAATATTCGCTGAGATTGAAATTGCTGACCAAACCGTGATGCTCAACCACGAAAATCTGGCCTTCGTCGGAGAAGGTGTTGTGGCAGAGAAGATCACGAGCTCCATCATACATAAGTTTGAAGTTAACCATTCATTTTTTGATAATATGATTAGAGTATCAGGTGACGTGGAGTTTATGAATCCCAGCATCACAACCAGGATGGGCAGCAATGGCTATGAATTAGCTTTCACGGCAAAAGAAAGTGCCAACCTAAAAGTTGAAGGTGAACTTAAGATTGATCGCGAGTTAAGGTTTATTATCGCAGCGTATGCGTTTGATATTAAAGTATCAGGAAAAACCATTGGCCAAGCGGCTGTTGGTGTATTTTTGGCTGTTGATGTTAAAGGAAATATTCATTTTATTTACGAAATTGACCAAAGCTATGAGCTAAAAGTTGGAGTAAGAGGAAAGACGGCTAAGATCCCGTTCACCAGTATATATTTTCCTACATCGGCCAGCACATTCTATGAAATGAATCAAAAATTTGAAGTAACACCGCCGACACTAACGGGAGAACTGACTGTTCGCATAGGGGTACTGGCAACAGCCCAGCTTACCATCTATAACAAAAATATCATTAACTTTAATATCCTTATGGCGATTGAGGGTATCGCTCAGTTTCAACTTAAGCAGGGTGATAGTTTCTTAAAACTAGCCATCGATGTTTTGTTGCTAATTGATGGGGATGTTATGACCGTCAAAATTAAATGGGGTTGGAGACCAAAAATTGTTTTCCCGATGAAATCATTCCAGTTGCTTTATCAGAGGTGGAATATTTATATCTTTGAGACCTCGGAACAACCGCCACTAGGGAAAATCCCTATCTTGACGGTTGATTCAAATGGCGCAAATGATGTGATCATCGCCAGCACTACAGATCACGGTGGTAGTGCGCTTTACACCCTGCCGATAAGCGAACCGAACACAGAGGTGCACCTAGAAGCCCCGGAAGTTGTTGGTTCGGGTCTCATCCAGCGATATTTCTCTCACTGGTCGGGAGATGTGGAAAGCGACGAACGAAGTATTTCCTTCACGATGGATGAAAATATGAATGTAACGGCTAACTACGGTGATCTTTACTCAAGTTTTGGAGATCTGCCTCCCATTGGTCTGCAAGATTATACGCTGTCTGTGAACTCCTCAGGCGCAGCAGACGTAAGTATTGCTAGTACCACAGACCATGGCGGCACCACCAACTACCAGTTGACCGGTTTAAACGAAAGCTCAGAGATCCATCTGGAAGCACCGGAGTACGTCGATTCGGGCCAGGATCGAAAACGTTTTAGCGCATGGTCGGGAGCGGTTTCCAGTAAAAGTAGAGGGATAACCGTATCCATGAAGGCCGATCAGGCCGTGACGGCAAATTACGTGGCAGATCCTGCCGCTGAAGAGTCATACACCTTACGCGTTTCCTCCCTGGGTACTGCAAAAGTACCAATTTCCAGCTCAAATGGCGGCGGCACGACTAACTACGTAAAGACGTTGGCACCAGGTACCAAGGTGACACTGGAAGCCCCGATTTACGTTGGATCGGGAGAAGATCAAAAAAGTTTCAGCGGATGGTCGGGAGCGGTTTCCAGCAAAGATCGAGTGATAACCGTCACAATGAATGCCGACCAGTCTGTGACAGCAAATTACGATGCTGATCCTGAGCGTGAAAAGATACATTACCTCAGTGTTTCCTCCCAGGGAGTTGCAAATGTGCCAATTATCAGCGATACGGGTGTGGGTGGCACGACGAACTATGAAATCGGTATTAGAGGCCCGGAGGTGCACCATTTGGAAGCCCCGGAATATGTGGGCTCGGATCAGGATCGAAAACGTTTCAGCGAATGGTTGGGAGCGGCTTCCAGCAAAGATCGAGCTATAACGATCACCATGACCGCCGATAAGGCTGTGACGGCACATTACGTGGCTGACCCTCTAGTGGAATATACTCTAAAAGTTTACGGCAACAACTACGCATGGGGATGGCATCTGCTAGTTAGTAGCCCCACAGGCCATGGCGGCGAAGTATTGCCTGATCGTGACTTTTACTACGAGTTGCGTGTAGAGGCCGGCACGTTGGTTACCTTGGTAGCCCCTGAAAATGATGCGTACAGATTCTATAGATGGACGGATAATGCGGATGGTAAAGGTAATGTGTTAAGCATAAACCCAACGTACACTTTTACCATGGACTCGCATAAAACCGTATACGCTTTTTACGATTATTAAAAATGGCTCATGCTAATTAACTAACATATTTTAACCGTTTTTACTTCTCATGCACGAGCCGTTCAGAACTTTATGTATAATCTGTAGCAAGGAAAACAATGGTCTTCTGTTATAGGGGAGAGCAAATGCATAAATGGGACATAACTGTTGTGTTATTGTTGATAAGTTGGACGAAAGTGAAGCAATATCAAAGAAGTGGGGGAATATGATGAACGAGAGTAACAATCCAAATCAACCGCTGCAGGGAGAAGACACGAGTACCGAATTATCTGATAAAAATCGTGGATAGAGTTCATATTGCATCTTCTGGGCCGCCAGCCAAAAAGGACGGGACAAAAAGAAGACGGTACTGGCCAGTCTGATCGTCTTCCTTTTGCTGGGTGCCGGTTTAATCTTTGCTACCAGAATTTGATGGGAAGACACGAGTTGCAGAAATTGATTTGGAAACCAGTGAGCTGACCCTGGCGGTTAATGCGACGCTTCCTTGTCCTATAAGGTTGCCCCGGTCAGTGCAGCGAATAATAAAGTAACCTGGTTTTCGGATAGTCCTGGTGTGGCTGTTGTGGATTATAGCGGGGTGGTTACAGCAGTGGGCGAAGGGATGGCAACAATTACTGTGACCACTGAGGATGGCAGACGAACTGCTAGTTGTGCAGTTACAGTCAGTGGGATCAGCATGGCCCGTCTCCTTCTATTCTAATCCGACGATTTCTCTTATGATGTTAATATCTTTATGTCAACATTATCTTCGGGAAGCGTCATCATTGAATGTGATAATTAATAGGTTGGATATTTGGACAAATGCGGTAGCGAGGTTTAATCGTTTTTGTTCAAGTTCCAAAGAGGAGGTAAATAAATGAATGAAAAGACTACTATTAATTATGGTCATGGCAGCTATATTAGTGACAGTAGGCTGCAGTAAGGATACTAATAATAATGGGCTTAGTAGTAACATTTTTGACCCTCAAACAGTCAAAGTTGGGGACAAAGTTAATGGTTTTACAGTTAAAGAAGCTTCAGTGACGGATGATGGGATGGAAAAAGTAGTATTTAGTGGTGAATTTACGATGACAGGTATCTTAAGTGGTAACATAGTCGATGGAGGAGGGCCAAATATGTATGTAGTAACATTTACTAAAGCAGAAATTGTCAATAATCTACCTATAGCCACAACATGGGAATTAGACGAACAAGACAGTGATTATGAAGTAGCATTTTATCTGCATTCTGAGGAAAACGTTACAAAAGCAATAGGGGAAGTATGCGCTGAAAGAATCATGAAAAGTATCGAGGATCCCTGGGCTGGAATTACAGCATATAAAATCGTAGCATCTTTAAATGAATACACATACTTGAAAGATCCATGGAACGATGAACTCAGTAGCCTTCAACTTGTTGATATTCAATCCATTGAAGATTATAGCGATGATACTAACAATGAGGAGAAACATGGAGGGAAATTTTATTTGGATGAAGGGTTAAACATCATAGAAAACCAATCATTCATGGTTGAATTTGAAAATTGGGGCACAGTCAGATTTATATCAGGTGAAAATGTTTTGGAAGGGATCTCTCAATTAAATTTTTATTTAGCGGATGAAGAAGGGCGTATAATATACTCATTCCCTAAATACCACGGAAATGAAAACGGGTATTTTACAACGTTAGATGCTGTAACGTTCAGGGATGTGAATAAAGATGGTCTCAAAGATGTAATAATTATCGCCGAATATATGACAGGCATTGGACCGCAGGGGGCAACCCCATTCCCTGTCGGTGGCATATACTTTCAGAAAGATCAATCATTTGTAAGTGTGCCTGAATTAAACGACGAGATAAATTCACTAGAAGAGAATGAGAACATTGATATGGTGGTAAAATTTGCTGAGAAAAAGGATATAAGGTTGAGTATTTACACGGAACTAGAGGAAAAAACCGATTCAGGAACGTACATTAAACTGATTGGGACGGATCAGGTCGAAATCAGGATAAGTGGAGTTCCAGAGGCCATCCCATCTCGTGTATTTCGCCTTTATGAGGAAGTCGCCATAAGCTTTACTGCACTGGAGCTAAAAGAAGGCGACCAAGTCCTCTTTACCTATTCAGAAAATAGTCAAAATGAAGATGTTATTACTGAAATAGTGAAAATCGTCAATTAGAATAAAAAGCTTAATTAAGTAGCTCGTCCGCTTACCGCGAGCCTGTAGGGGTAAGTCCGGGCGCCGACTAATCAGGCCACCGATCCCACGGTTTGTACAGCCAAAGGGGTAGGGAATAACAATTGTGCTAGCGTAACGGTATCTTGTCTCAGTGAGCCCGCTGCGCGAAATCAAACCTGAGGCTACACTCGTAGAAGCTTTTGCTGGTCTGCTTTCGGACAGGGGTTCGACTCCCCTCGCCTCCACCAAAAATAGTATCATCAATTGATAAAAATAATTTATCAGTGGGTGGTTTTATTTTGCGCTGAATAGGCTTAAAACATGGGATTTGCTTACTTTTTCAATAGAAGAGTTATTGAATTAAGGCACCATAAATTCAAGATTTCAACACATTAAAAGGAAAAAATGTTTTTTGAAGGGTAGTAATCGTTTGACATTAGGGCAATGGGGAGCGTTTTCAATGTAAATCGTTAGAAATTTAGATAATCGTTAGACATTAAATATATTGTTTCATGAACGGGGCACGTTGAGACGTAAAAAGAGACAAAAAGAAATTTGACAACGCGCTAAATTGCATATACAATTTAGCTGAGGTGTTTGTTAATGAGCTATGAGGAAATATTACATGAAATCAGTAGTGATTGTATTGCTGTAAGACTGAAGATATTGAACCGTACGATCACATCAATATATGATAAAGCATTGAAGCCCTACGGCATTCGAGTGACACAACTTAATGTCTTATTTGCAGTTTCATTGCTGGGACCAGTGGAGATCAAACCTCTTTGTGCTTTGTTGAGCATGGATAATTCCACTATGTGTCGCACTTTGTCGCGGATTGAAGAGAAAGGATGGTTGATAAGTGAACCGAGTGGACATGGCAAGAATATAATCATTTCAATTACTCAAAGCGGAAAGGAGCTGTTATTAAGTGTCTACCCAGCTTGGAAAGAAGCCCAAGTACAAGCTGAAGCTTTGATGGGTAAGGAGTTAGTACTAACGTTAAATGACTCAGTTAACACTTTAATGGAGAAACAACGGAAGAAGTTTTCGATTTAATTTTTTTAGGCTATAAATTGTATATACAATTTACTTGTCTCTGAAAGAAAGGAGTTTAGAAATGAAAAGAAGTAAAAAGAACTGGCCAATTGATGCGGGGATAGACATTAAGGTTTCGTCGCATCAAGTGTGGCAGCTAATGACCTCACCAACAAAAGTAAGATTATACCATCCGTTCGTCAAAAATTACACTACAATTGGTGCTTGGGGAGGCATGGGTTCACAAGATCAAATTACCTATAACAGTGGCGCATCTTTCGATAGAAAGGTTACCGGGTGGTTTGAAGGTACAGGTTATGACCTAAATGTCGCAGATGATAAAGGCAACGAGCTTGTTGTCACTTGGAGGATAAGAGAAAAGGATGAAGATAATTGCAGGCTTGAAATTTCAGTCGTTGCCACGTCAATTGAAAAGTTACCATTACCGATACGATGGTTTGTTATCAGGTATAAGCTAAAGCCTGTTTTTTCGAGCTATTTAGCTGCTGCACTTCAAGGGTTTCGATATTATGCTGAGAATGGCATTCCGGTGCGTAAAAATCAATTCGGGTTCCATCCGATTTTTTCTCCGGAGTGAAAGTTGAAAACCCGCACTTAAAGGTGAAAAGAATGTGTAAAAGGAGTCTAAATCTTTCCAAACAATAGTGAATACTGTAACTCTATTTGACTCTTTAATGAATTGGGGTTTGGAAATATAATAAATTTAGTATATGAGGAGGATAAGAAATGAAAACATTAGTTGTTTATTTATCTCAGAAGGGGTATATGAAAGAAGTATCAGAGCGAATTGGTTCCGGACTAAATTGTGAAATTCACAATTTAGCTGACGGCGCACCAGCTCTTATAAGCGAGTATGATAACATTGTTATCTCTGCGGCAATTTTTGCTCGTAAGTACCCTGCGAAGATGGCACAGTTTTGCAACAATCAGTTAAATCTCAAGAGAGGTAGCCATTTATATTTTGTTGTAGGTGGGTTTGAGAAAGACAACATAGAAACCTATCTTAAGAAATCTATCAATCAAGATATTCTCACCAAGACGAAAAGTATTACTTATGCAGGGGCGAAATATGACCCTAAAGAGCATAAAACGATGACGCATATTATAATGAAGTTTATGCAGGGTAATCGATTTGTAAATGAGACAGCTTGGGAGAACATTGATAGCTTAGTGAATAGCATCCTAGAGTCTGAGTAATTCCGCTAATGATAAAGTAGTTTATGCCAAGTCCTTTCCCTGTAAATACATCCATTTGCTATTGCAATCCTATCATCTTAGCGCTCTGCTTGACTGATAAGACTATAATAACTTCCAGCCTTAGCTTCGATGACCAAAAGGTGGAGATTTTCGAAATAGTTTCCGCTCACTAAAACTAGAATGGCAAAACAAGTATTCTAGATACCTGAAAAC
>JANKMV010000160.1:0-4224 GCA_024650095.1 Bacillota bacterium
CAGATGATAGCAGCAGACAGCGATTTACTGACAGCAAGCGTTTTCCCCGCTGATGCTAGCTACCAAAAAGTAATTTGGTCTTCGCATAACCCCGACATTGTCTCTGTTACTGAAAATGGTGAACTTACAGCCATCTCACCTGGCAGTGCATACATTACGGCAACCACAGAATCTGGTGGTAAACAGGCATCCTCCCTGATTACCGTTTATGCTTCAGCTGATGAGGTGGTGGACACAGAACCTACGGTTCCCTCATCAATTACGTCTTCAACAGCTTTCATCAATGCAAATAGCTTAATTGTCAGCAAATTAACTGCGGGTATGACAGCAGCAGAGCTTTTGACAAGTATTAATGAAAAAGACCATGTGAGGATTTACGGCGACACAGCAGAAATAAGTGGAGATGTACCCCTTGGCACTGGATTGTCATTGAAAATCATGGATGAAAGTGTCGTTATCAAAACATACGCGATTATAGTTACAGGGGACACAAACGGAGACGGCAAAATATCAGTAACCGATATGATTACGACCAAAGCACAATTACTTGGTAGTAATACATTAAAAGGAGAAGCCCTATATGCTGCTGATACGAATGGTGACGGCAAGGTGTCCATAACAGATTTTATTCAAATCAAAGCACACATTCTGGGTAAAGAAACGATTGTTGCTCGAGAATACTAAAAGCGGGGAGACAGAGCATATGAAAAAGGTTATATTTATTTTAGTGCTATTTTGTTTAATCATCACACCGGCAACCGTACTGGCCGCTTCTGCATCTTTGACCGGACCCGGTACAGTAAGAGCTGGTAACACCATTACTCTCACCTTTAATATAAGTGGTTCGGGAATATTAGGTGGTTCTGGCACTCTCGCTTATGACTCCAGTCAGTTGACGTTGACCGGCATATCAAAAAAAATAGCGTCTCCCTGGGTCGTAGATTTTAATGGCAACCGGTTTGTCTGCTACGATGACAAGCAGTCTTCTCCCATTAATTCAAAAAAAGCAATATTCGCCGCAAGTTTTAAGGTGAATAACAAAATAGCAACAGGAACCAAAATTGGTGTCTCGGTGACAGGGACGACAACCAGTGACGGCAATACAGATTCAAACGTTGGGACAGCTAGTTACTCCACCACAATTGCGGCCCCATTATCCCAAAATGCCAACGTTAGTGCACTTACAATCACTAATGCAACTCTCTCGCCTTCTTTTAGTTCGAGTCGGACAAGCTACACCGCCACAGTTCCCTACACAGTTAAATCAGTTAGTATATCTGCCACTAAAGCCGATGCGGGTGCGAAAGTATCTGTTAGCGGCGGGAAATCTCTAAAAGTAGGTAAGAATACAGCAAGTATTAAGGTAACGGCAGCGAGTGGAGCAACTAAAACATATACGATAACCATTACAAGAAAGCAAGACCCAAACTATGTGCCGAGTAATAATGCAAGTCTAGAATCCATTACCCTTGACAACGGTATCTTATCACCAGCATTTAATGTTGAGACAACGGACTATATTGTTTATTTACCATTTGAAATAACTTCAATTACAACGAGTGGAAAAGCAGTAGATGCAAAGGCACAAAGCGTACGAGGGGAAACAAAAGTATTATCTCTAGACGAAAATGAAACCAAGATAACCGTTACTGCCGAAGACGGCACAACAAAAACATATAAAATTACCGCTGTACGCATGCCAGAGTATGGGGTTGAACCCATGGTCGATCCAGTGGAAACAGAGACACCGGAACCTGATCCAGAAGACGTTTCTACTACTGATGATCCGGTTGAGGCTACAGCCATCATAGGTGTTCCCATTTGGCAAGCAACTCTAATGCTATTTATTGGTATCCCCATTGGTGCAGGAAGCGTACTGCTTCTCAACAAAAAAAAAGATGCTAAACATACCATCATGAAATAACTGTACTACTCTCTTGAAGATTTTACACCCACCTCCATCAATTTCACATAAAACTAAATTATATATTTTAGACTATTCAACGGGGATTGATTCATGTAAGAAGGCGCACTTTTCAACGCTGGCCACATTAGCCACTTGCTAACTGCAAGTGATAAAGTTCCTGCCAATATTAAAACTGAATGGGTGATAAAACATGGCAGCCACTAGGGCTGCCATGTTTTATCGTGTGAGTTTTATAGTAATTACTTTACTTACTTTTTCCTTTACCTTTGTTGTTATTCTTACCGTTTCCCTTAGCCCATGGAGGTGGACCGTCCTGGTTGGTTTGGGACCACTCCCACTGATCCTTGGCATGCTGGGGGGCCCAAGCAGGCGGTCCCTCTTCATTTTCGTCCTCATCGTTTTCTAGATCAATGTTTTCTAATTCTACGGTAACCAGTTCACTACTTTCAGGATCTCCATTTTCAACATCACCACTTGGCGAATCGTCGTCGGACATTTTGCCCTTTGCCATGGCTCTTTCACGCTCGGCATTTGCCATGGCCCTTGCTAAACCGTTTTGTGCCGCTTCCGGTGCACGGTCAGCAATTGCTTGAAGATGAGCAATACGCAACTGATACTTGTCCAGTTCTGGCTCCTCTTCTATACCTTCTACTTCTTCTTCAAATTCAAGCTCTTGATGATCCTCTGGTACACCTTCATCAGATTCGCCATCCAACTCTGCCAGCTGACCGACCAATCTCTCTGTATAAAGAATTAAATCATCCAGCGCCTTTTCCAGCATCGCCACTTCTTCTTCGTTAAGCTCTCCTTCTTCATACATATACTCCAATGCGTCCAGCTCTTTGGCCCTTTCTGCAGCCAGCTCGTCCAAGAGAGTAACTTTGGTCTCTTGGTCAAACGTTAACAGAACACGGATTTGTTCCATAAAGCGTTTCAAAAAGTAAAAGGGAGAATCAGGCGTTAGAACTTCCTCCTCAACCTCTAACGTTTCAATAGCAATAATGCTACTTCCATCCTCTTCCACTATTTCGGCCGTATTAGCAGCAACAGGTGCGATTGCCAGAAAAAAAATAAAACTGGCAACGATAAACGACATAAATGATTTCCTCAACGATCCATACCTCCTGTTAACTTTTCTTACGAAAAGCATATCATAGCCTCACGAATAATAAATCAAGTGACAGTCTCAAAACAAGTGCGACTTTAGTCCTATTTTTTGTTCTCTATTTTTATATGTAAGAGATACTCCCTTCACATAAAACGTCGTTTTGTCACAATGGTTGTCTTCACATCCTATATTACAAAACCTTGTAGCAAAAGCATAGTGATCATACCGAAACCCACTGTGGCAAAAATGCTTTTCGTTTTTACTGCAATCAATACAGATACTATACCAGCCATTATGTATGGGTTACGAAGAGAAATAAACAGGGTGCCCCGTGGCATCAACAAAGAAGGAATAATCAGCGCCGTTAACATCGCCGTGGGGATATGCTTGAGCCATCGCTCGTAGACAGCGTTACTTTTCATATTAAATAATAGTCCGGCTGCCCTTGTTAGCAATGTTACCAATGCCATACCTATAATAATAGAAATAATCTCCGAGCGCATTGCTACCCCCTCCTTTCTATAACGAAACCTACAGTACAAGCGAGTACACAAGCAATAATAATGTACCATTTACCTGGTAATAATAAAGCTCCGGCCACTGAAGATACTCCTGCCACTAAGGCCACCACTGCACTGGTGGCGTTTTTTAAACGATGGATGAGAAATACAATAAAACTGGCCGGCATCGCAAAATCAAGTCCCCAGGCTAGCGGGTCAGCAATATAGCTTGTAAAAAGTACGCCTATGGCTGTAGTCAATATCCAGGTAATATAAAGTAAAAGACTAACTACGGCCTGATATAAGCCGCTGTATGTACTCTTCTCCATCCGTGCCGTAGTTATGGCAAATGCTTCATCCGTTAAGCTGAAAATCAGAATACTTTTCAGTGGCAGCGACAACTTCTTGATAACCGATGCTAGTGAAGCGCTCATCAAGATGTGTCGTAGATTTACGACTACTGTAGTAAGCACGACTACACCAAAACCTACCGCACCCGAGCCTAGAAGTAACATGGCGGTAAATTGGGCTGCGCCAGCAAAAACCAAACCCGACATGAGTATAGTTTCAAAGGCAGTCAAGCCAACAGTTAATCCCATAATTCCACAGGTTAAGCCAAAAGGGACCACCCCCAGTATCACGGGAACTGTATCAAAAAACGCCTGTTTTATGATTGCCTCCTCTCTTTT
>JANKMV010000160.1:4234-5497 GCA_024650095.1 Bacillota bacterium
TGGTGGAGGTTCCAGCGAGAGTGGCTCCTCTGGCCTCCTCTCTTTTAAATTGCATAGACAACGATAACTCTTTTGGCATAACCCCACCCCACTTTTCCCATAGTATAGCAGGCAGGAAAAACATCGTAAATATCCAATTATCATTATATGTAGCAAAATTGGTTTTGAAAAGGCGGTATTACTTAAATGGATATATCCAAATATATGAGTAGCCACCCACTAAAGAGCGACTCGACTGAACCATTATATCAACAAATTGTGAGCCAGATTAAAGCAAAGATTATGGATCATTCGCTACCACCCGGGACAAAATTACCTTCAGAACGTGAAATGGCAGAGGTTGCAAGAGTCTCTACCTTACCCGCACATCAACGACTTCATCTGCCGCATCACATTCGACACGTACGATTGTATAATACGTAAACCTCTACTATTCTCTATTGAATAGCACCATAATTTGTAAAATATAACCCTGGGGGTTCAGCCATGTCAGATACAGAATATATTAATGACCTTTACGTCCAAGAGGATAAAGTATTATTAAAAATAAAGGCATCCATGAAGCAACATGGTATGCCCCAAATTTCCCTTTCAGCACAGTCAGCCAAAATTTTGTATTTGTGGGCTAAAGTAGGTCAAGCAAAGAGTATGCTTGAAGTCGGGACGCTGGCAGGATACAGCGGCATCTGGCTAGCGCGTGCTCTGCCAGAAACAGGCACGTTGCTTACCCTCGAACTCAACCCTCGCTTTGCGCAAGTGGCTGTAGAGAATTTCAAACTCGCAGGCTTACAGCATAAAGTAAAAGTTCAGGTCGGCGACGCACTTGCCGAGATGGAACGTTTACAGCAGCTAGGTACGATGTTTGATTTCTTCTTTTTTGACGCGGATAAACTAAATTACCCAAAATACCTACAGCTAGCTCTGTCTATGGCAGAGCCGGGTGCCATCATTGCTGCAGATAATACTTTATGGCAGGGTAGAGTCTTTGATCCAGCAAGCATAAGGCCTACAACAAAATCAGTACGTATCTTCAACAAGATGCTCGCAGAAAATAATCGGCTAGAGTCCATTATTATCCCCATAGGCGATGGTTTATCGATAGCCAGGGTCAATGACAAGTTGTTATAAAAACACAAACGATTGCGTGAAATAAAAACACGAAACGGTACTAATAGTATGTGTCCAAATTTCAAATTCGGTACGCTCTCTACCACGTGAATAAAAAGTAGGGAACGGTCTTGACCGTTCCGCGCTTGCTCTTTT
>JANKMV010000161.1 GCA_024650095.1 Bacillota bacterium
AAATCACTTTAGACAGATATTCATTGGAATAGATATTTTCAACCAGATCTCGCAGTTTTTCAAAAGATGCATTTTCGTTTAACTGATCATAATTGTAATAGAAATTTCGATAGTGGTTGTCGACCATGCAATCGGAAACAAGGTACTGATTCACAATTTCTTTTAATCTTTCTTTGCCATGATATTTTGCTGCCAAAATCACATAATAGGCATTTTCCAATAGCAAATACTGAACTTTAAAGCATTCTCCAAAATGCCTTTTGCGACGTTCCTCACAAACAGCTGGTATAGATAAGTCCCTAAGTTTCGCACCAATATCCTCATTCAAAAGTCTGTCATTTACCCAGTCGATAATGAACTTGTCAATAATCTCAAAAGTATCACAGGCTATCAAAGCTTCCGGGCTATAGTTTTCAAAAGTAGCATCAGCATTAAGTCCTTTGGCTACGTAGGCTGAGAGTTTATCATATTTCCCCCGATATAAAACATTGTTCATCAGGTTATCAAGAAAGGCAATAATGTTGCCTGCCTTATAAGACAAAAAGCTTTTCCATGCCTGGGGCAGCTCACCCTGAACATACCGCTCTGTGTAAGTCACAAACATAGTAACAACCAGTTTTTCCAGAGTCGGTTTCACATCGGTATACCCAAACTGCTCCTCACAAAGTCTCCAGAAGGCAGATAGCAGAACGTATTTTTCAAACTCAGCAAGGAACTTATTGTCTTCAAGACCTTCCTCTGTCAGGACAACGCGAACAACCTCATCGAAAAAGGCTGTTCTTGTTCTACAAAGAACGCTCATTAGAGCCACTTCAATGCTTTCTTTAGTAAAATTCTCGAGCTCCAAGTCATAGAATCGCTGGGTACGATCCTTGGCTCCAAAGAACTTAATATATTTTTGAATGACCGGTTTGTACTTGACATCAATCCCAAGGTCAACCGCAAGCAAGGATGCACGATCTGCAAAAAACTGCTTGGAATAAAGCAATGTATCTTCTAGATGGTTATCCCGCACACTCGGACGTGGGAATGGTGCATAAAGCAAATAATTTGTTGTTTTGTCCTGACGCTCCAGAAAGCATTTTGTATAGAACTGGTTATCCTTCTCCAAACGGTACACCTTAGCGTTTGCCAGTTCCATTGTATCAATATCTTCAGCAAACTCCGCCTTGTCATCGTACCAAAAGACTAACTTACGTGTATCACCAACGAATTCAGCATTGAGTTTATCAGTAATTTGTTTTAGGTTAAGTTCTGCCATATTGCCCTCCCTCCGAGACATCCCTAAGTGCTACTTTTTCATGTTTTGCTTGCGATGGACTTTTACTATTGCAAGAGTATCTTCGACAATCATCAGTGGTTTTCTGATTTTCCGTTTGATTTTTGCGAATAAACTTGGAGAAATTAGTTGTTCTAACGACTCAGATAATCCATCATTCAATTTCTGAACATCACTGGTCAAAACTCTTAGTCTATTAAGCGTCTCTGCATCGGCTTCTTTTATCACTTCAAGATTCATTATTCCACCATTTCCATGTTGATACATTATTTTCAGATAGTCAGAAACAATCAACGCAGACTCCTCTACCAATGTAGCACTTAAATATTTTCGTACAAATTTTCTTTGATCTCTAAGTCTTTCATTAGTTTTTAGTGCCATTGACTTAATAGATTGTATTTCACTCTCAAAATCATCTGTTTTTCTACTTACAAAAGAAAGTCCTATTTCCAGCCCTTCCAATGCCTTATGAAGTTCGGACACCTTCTTTGCTTCTGCTTTTAGTATTTCGTATTGCATGTCAAAAAGGCATTTCTTTCGCATCGCACCATTATTAATTGCAGCTGTAAAAATTCCACCTAGTAACACACTAAAAAATACTAGTAAAAATTCTTTGGCAAATGGATAAGGTTTTAATATCGCCTCTATAGTTTCCAAAATTGCTCACCTCAAATCTTCGCCAGAACATCTAGTTTCTTGCCATCTGTATCAGTCTGAACTTTTTCGTAGTTAACCTTCACACCATCATCCAAATCAATAGCAGTACGGGCAAGTGCGAGATGCGCAATTTTCTCATCGTATTCCTTGGTTTCTTTAAGCTGCTTTAAAAGCTTTTCTTTTCGTTTTGTTGCAGCAGTAACTTCACGGGTATCTTTGCTATTATCTATGGTTTCCTGCATTCTAGATATCTCGTTTTCGTAAATACGTTGTATTCGATGGAGATAATCAATACGCAGGTTGCCGATGGTGTCTTCGTTATATCTGTGCATATAGACAAGTGCCTTAAAGCCGTCTGCTTTTCCACTATCAAAAAGCCAATAAATAGGTCTCTTCTGATAAATTTTGCAATGGTCTTTGAAAAAGTCCTTCAAAAAGTAATTTCGGATGATTTCCCTAGAGGTATTGCCTTTATAGCCCAGAGCTTTTGCGATAAAATGTAGATTTTCTTCTAGTGTATCTGTACCAAAAGTCTTCTTTAAGAATACACAGAATAAACCCACCACATCATCCTCGAAGTATTCTTCATCGGTGATAGGGAGAATATTGTCTTTGTCTGGAATAAATGTGTTGTATTTACTATCATCCCATTCACCGCCAGCATAAACTAGACCCTCTCTATCTAAGCTGTAGCGGCCAAACATACACCCAACAGCATAAGAAATAAAGCTTCGGATATCACGTCCCAGATCCGCCTTGCGAATGGTAACGTCTTTATCCTTAACCTCAGGGGTCAGTTCATCTTGCAAATCGTAAATATCAATGAAAATGCGGTTCAGTTCTTCTTCGTTGCTTTTGAGTTGGTTAAATTGAGTTTCTGTAAACCTCTGCCAATGGTTAAACGCCTCTGCTAATGTTTTTTTGTTTAGAAGTAACGGGTGTTTTGCAAAATCCCACGAGGTTTCAAAAGAATCCCAATCAGCCCGGGAAATCAACATATTTTGACGCACCAAATTATCTATTCTCGAATTCTGCGTCTTGATAAAAGGCAGTTTGACAAAATCACCCAGCTTAAAATGCATGGTAGGATTTAAGATTTTTGCAAGCTGATTAACGAATTTAGTGTTTAAATACCCCAATAATTGCATATAGTATTTTTTCGGGACAAATGCTACAGCAGCAGATGAATCAAATAGGAACCCATTTTCGAATGCTCTAAATGACAATGAACCGCTTGTTAAATCATTCCACGAAATATGCTGTTTGAAATTATATTCCAAATTGAAATTATGTGCCCATATTCTATTTCCATCAGGATGCATTTTGGTTTGCATCTCATTCCCATCATCAAACCAATCAACTACATACTCGCGGTTTCCATACCATTTTCTGAAGTTTCCACCCTTATTGTAGGGGAACCACCTCAATGCTGATGATTTAGCGCTGATCCTATCCATATTAAATCCAATACTAGATAGGGAAACCTCATGCCACAATCTCAAATAAAAATCGTTATAACCAGTTGTCAACCCCATTCTCGGTTCAGTAATACTCCCGAGGAGGTATTCTGTCTTAAATGCTGCGAGAGTAGCATCCCCCGCCCAATAAGCAATTGGCATACCAGGTATTTTGGAGAATTTTTCGGTCGAAACCTGTGCAAATTTATTGCAACGTACCGGGAATTCTTTAGGTTCATCGCCTTCAATATCACACATTTTAATTTGATTATAGGTGCCTTTGAAGCCTTTTAATGTTGCATTTCTGAAGTTGGCAACTGCTGTTCCGAAAGCAATCCCCATAACCATATTTTCCATGTGCATCAGGTTTGTTATAGTCTTTAGAGTCACTATATTTTCTCTCATTTTTTCAAAGCGTGAGAGGAACATCCACGACTGCATCGTTACCATACAGTTATAGCCGTTTGGTTTTATCATTGTATTCCCTTTTTCAATAAAAGCCGCAAACAAATCAGCCTTTGCTTTTATGTAATTGTTTTTCAGGTACTCCGAAATCTTGCCATTCATACCGCTGTTCCCCATATACGGCGGATTGGTAACAACCACATCATACTCCCGCGCCATAACTCCCCCAATTTCAACCAGAGTGTGCAACTTATCATTGGTATCCTCAATACCAATGGTATCCACCGTCATTTGACCGCTCATGTCTACATTTTTCACAAACTGATAAAGCAGTTTCCAATCGTAGTTTTCCACGTTGATAATGGATCCATATTCTTTAGCATCGATGAAAGTATCCAGCAAGCTCTGCATCTGTAGTAGGGCTATGCTTTTCTCCATCTCACTCATTCCAGTTCCAAAGTACTTCAACTGGTTGCGGTTAATGCTGTTGCTCTCTTGTATAGCGTAAACATGGCATTTAGTTTCACCATTTAAAATACGGCGGTTATACTGCCTTGCTTTCATCATTAAAGCAAAATACGCAAGCTGATAAGCACGATTATCGATATCCAAACCATATAGGTTTTTTTCCATAATGCTCTTTGCCGCGTCTCTTTGGCTATATCCGTAGCTTTCATAAATCTGCATTAGTACATCAAATGCATAAACTAAAATGTGACCACTCCCCATGCAGGGATCAATGACCTTGATATCTGCTGGCTTGATTTTCTTATATTCCTCTCGAATCTCATCCAGCTGTTTTTGAACATCGGCTTCCTGTTCTGCCTCATCCAGATAATACTTCCACTTTGATTTCAAAGCCTCATTGGGGTGACCTTCAAGCCATAAACGACCCAGGCTGTTTTCTACCATATATCGGACAATCCAGTCCGGAGTAAATAGCTGAGTTGCAGCGGGAATGCGTTCCTTCGTAATCTTTACATTCTTTTTCAATAAGGCAAATGTCTCATCCTTTGGCTCAGTGTTGTAATACTGATACATCCAGCCAATAATCTCAACCTGTCCTTCTTTGGACACATTGAAGTCATCTTCCGGGATATCATTGACTAAATGGTAGACAACACCATCATGGTCAGTAAATGACACATTTAATAAGAGCTCGGTAAAATCACTAGTTTTCTCAAACAACTCCGGCAAAATGGTATTTAATGCGTTGCACTGCTTAATAAAGAGCATACGAAAAAGATCATCCAACTTATTGTCATGCTTGAGCTGCATAATGCGGTCTTTCTCAAAAGGGGTATATTCGAAATTTGCATCCATTGGATGAGTAACTAAATCCGGCTCAGCTTTGTTGCTGCTTTCAGAAGACAGTACACGTATACGCGTGGGAAGGTAATCATTCACTTCCATGAAGCGTATGGCAATCAGACGATTAAACCAAGTGTAGGCGACTTCTTCAATCACACTTTTGTAAGCCATATTAGGATCACTTTGTATAGCCTTACGCTGAATTTCTTCAACCAGCTTTTTGCGCTGCTCTATTTCAACACCTGAAATCGAGTAGGGTTCCTTTGTTCCTATATCAAAAAACTGCACTGTTTGTGTAGACTGCGGGAGAGGATTCTTAATTTCTTTTTCTGTGATTCCAAGCAGTCCGGCTTTATAGGCTATATCTGCAATGAGCTTATTTC
>JANKMV010000162.1 GCA_024650095.1 Bacillota bacterium
GTGTTTGGAAGGGTTTGTACATCATTCTACGTCTAGACTGATGCGAATCCATCGCTACACATAGGGTCCACTTTAAAGCAAGGGGTTTGTATGCCCCGCTTATAATTGCCGACAAATGAGCAAAATATTTCTCGGAGAGTGCACTATATATAAAAGGTCAATTTATGTGTAGGATTGTTGGTGACAGGGGACAGGCATAATTGTTATAAGTAAGTAGTTTTAACTGCTGAGATGGTTTCACTTTCCCTATCCTGCAGGATTTGTACAATTTTACGAGAATAATTATATTGTTAACTGATAAAAGGGGTAGCATATTATGAAGCACAAATGGCGCTGGATTATAACTATTGGATACATGCTAATACTTATTATTATCGGACTCTGTTGGCCTAGCGGTGGAAAATTCTGGGATTCATATTGGAGAATATTAACGGCATCTGGCGTTCTCATCACAGATTATTTCGTTGTGGGTACTATTTCTGTCGCTTTAGTAAATGCTGGCTTAGTGGGTTTAATTGGCTTGGCCCTTATATATTTTTCGAAAACCACTCTATCCGGCCCTACAATTGCGGCGGTATACACAATGGCCGGGTTTGCTTTATTTGGCAAGACACCGATTAATATTTGGCCAATCATCTTAGGCGTTGCGATTTGTGCATGGCTTAAGAAGGAACATTTTCGTACATATATAGTCGTTGCTCTCTTTGGTACAGCACTTGGCCCGGTAGTAAGCCAGATTGCTTTCGGGTTGGAGTTTGGGTACATTTTTGGAGTTTTGATCGGACTTATTATCGGCTTTATCTTACCCGGATTGGCACCGCATGTACTTCATAATCACCAGGGTTTTAGCCTATATAATGTCGGCTTTACATGTGGTATTGTAGGTATTTTTATTACGGCACATCTAAAACTGCGTGGATTGACACCGGGGCTAGAAATGATCTGGGAAAAAGAAGAAATCAAACATCGTACCTAGCTGCTGTAAGCGAGCATAGAACAGCATTAGCCATCGTCTTTACTCTATATTTTCTTTCTATGGTTATAGTTGGCTGGGGAGGTCGCACGCGATTTTGCAAGTTAATAGGGCTTTCAGGAACTTTGGTTACAGATTTTGTCTCGGAGCAAGGGTTTAGAACGGCTGTCTTTAATATGGGGTTGGTCGGTCTAATGGGGATGGTATATATAATGATTGTGCAAGGGGACTTTAACGGTCCGACGCTGGGAGGGATATTTACCATAGTCGGATTTGGGTCATTTGGCAAACATCCCCGTAACTGCTGGCCGCTAATGGCTGGCGTGTTTATAGGGTCGTTAATCAGTGTCTACAGCGCGTCGGCGCCCGGTCCTCTTTTAGCTGCTTTATTTGGCACAACGTTAGCTCCGATTGCCGGAGCGTTCGGTCCATTATTCGGCATAGCAGCCGGGGTTGTCCATCTAGCTGTTGTTATGCATGTTGGTATATTTCATGCCGGGCTAAACCTATATAATAATGGGTTCGCAGGGGGGCTTGTGGGTACACTCTTCATTGCTCTAATCCGTTGGTTTAACTTGAAAAAAATCCGAGATTAAGGAGGCAAGGGATGTATAAAGAACGTATGCATATTAAAGGCATTGTTATTGAGTTGATGAATAATGCTCTTAAGGCAGATGCAACCGATGTTAATATATCAATACGTAAGTTAACAGATGAGGTAGAAATTCGTGTTGTCGATAATGGGAAAGGAATGACACATGAGCAAAATTTAGTTGTTAAACGTAAGCTGGAACAACCACGCCGCGATGAGCTGGAAGATTACTATGGCGCTCTAGCTGGTGAAAGCATGATAGGTACAGGCTTGGGCTTGGTGGGTATGATTACAGATAGAGCTGAAGTTCATACGGCGTTAGGAGAAGGTACAACCATAGCTGTGTACCGTAGGATGTAGATGCTTGTATCGTAAACCGACACTGGTAGGAGAGGATAGGATCAAATACGCGCGAAAAACCTTCGTTAGGGGCCCCGTGGAGAAGGGTTGCTCCGCCAGGGTGAAGTATGTTGAGAGAGCAGACGGAAACCTAGATGCCTTTCGTAGACGGAGAGCAGAAAGGCCATGTTTATGTCATGGTCTTTTAATTATTGTCGATAATCTGTCTTTCATAGGGAAATACTGTTAAAAGGATTCGTTCCTTATGGGCCGGAGGCCATCGAGATGGTGGCTTTTTTTCAGTGATTTAGGGTGTGGTTTTAAGCCGCTGCAGGGTTTTGCATAGCTGACGAAGAATTAAATGATAAATACATATACGGAGGTATAGCCAATGAATGAAACGATTAAAACGATTTTAGAAAGACGGTCAATCCGCAAGTATAAAGAGGAGCAAATTAAAGATGAGGAACTAAAGCTGTTACTAAAGGCAGGTGCCTATGCACCAAACGGGATGAATAAACAACTATGGCATTTTACTGCTGTCCAGAACAAGGCGTATATCTATACCATTTCCAATGGTACAAAAGTTAAGATGCGCACCATGGATATACCGATGTATCAGGAGCGAGCAAAAGATCCAGATTATCATGTTTTTTTCAATGCGCCGACGGTTATTATCGTCTCCCATGACGGGACTCCCAGAACGACAACTGATAGTGCTATGGCCACAGAAAACATAGTTCTTGCCGCTCACTCTCTTGGCATCGGCAGCTGTATTATCGGCTCCTTTAATTTATTTATTGACACGCCGGAAGGGCAGGCGTTTTGCGAGACGCTAAAAATTCCGACGGGTTATAAGCCTATGCTCTCTATAGCTATTGGCTACAGTGGTATGGAACACCCACAAGCCCCACAACGCAAAGATGATGTGTTCACGATAATAAAATAACTGCTAAATAGTAAAATGAGATGCACCAGTGGTAACATTACAAAATAAGTATGTGCCACACTCCAATACCGTGTATGATTAATGTACTACCAACAATCATACCGGAGGTTTGGAGACATTATCCTATGTGGATCAATTGTGGGAATATGTAGAAAAAAATGAATTGTTTTGCAATGGCACTAGTGTTATAATATGAGTATTGGTAAAGCAAATTCTATCTATTATTCTTGACGATCGTGCTCTCCAATAACGCTGGTGTGTGATGAGGAGTTGCTACTATGTGAAGCTCCCGCATTCAACACGCTTGGCGCTTTCGCCCGATCGCTTAATGGCTTGAACATTATGAAATACTTTGACAGAGTACAAAGGTAATAAAACATGAAATGAATGGAGGAATATGATGGAAAGCAATGTTTATCTAGAAGCCCCCAATACCCTGCCCATCTATGATGAGTGCGATATTCTTGTAGTTGGAGGCGGTTGTGCCGGACACAGCGCAGCCATCGCAGCGGCGCGCGCGGGCGCAAAGAATATCATCCTGATGGAACGCTATGGCTATATGGGCGGTGATGTTACAGGCGGTTATGTCATCATGGTACCGAAGCTATCCTGGTATGGTAAATCCTTTGTCCGCGGCTTGCAGGAAGAATGGTTCACGCGTCTGGAGAAAATTCCTAATGCCGTGTTAGGACCTAAGCTCAACGAGATCGGGATGACCGATCCGGCCATGATTAACGCATGGAAGGCAATTCACGGGTGTGTAAGCGAAAGCAGCCCCAAAAGACTTGTACGTGCAGTCTATTACGAACCAAATCAGCTAAAAATCGAAATGGATAAGATGCTATTGGAAGAAAAGGATAAGATTCGGGTACAGTATCACTCGTGGGGGACAAAGCCCATCATGGAAGGCACTGAAGTCAAAGGGGTCATTTTCGAAAGCAAGGAAGGGCGTAAAGCGATCTTTGCCAAGACAGTGATTGATGCCACGGGGGACGGCGATATTTTCCGCCAAACAGGGACGCCGTTTAGGGCACTAGCAGACAGCAATACGCGTTCAAGCACGACGGCGCTTGTCTGGCGTATCGGTGGTATCAACTGGGATCTCTATTATGAATGGACGAAAGTCAATCCTGAAGCAAGCGTGGCACTACGTGCAGGGCTCGCCAGAGTCGCCGGGTTCCGCTGCATGCCTATTGCCTCTAATCAGAATGATATCTGTTGGATCAATAACTGGCACGCGAATAAAGACTGTGCCAACATTAAAGATGCCACACAAACGGAAATCGAGACACGCGACACAATGCGGGACGTGCTCGAGTATTTGCGCGTGACCTGCCCATCTGCCTTCAGAAACGCTTATCTATATGATATAGCTCCTCAGCTCGGCACCCGCTGCAGTTACAGACTTCAGGGTGAATATATCATGACGCCGAACGATTTCGCCTTTGCCCCAAAATTTGACGATGTGATTGCCTGGCATTCCACAATCTGCATGATTAATGATTGCGCGCCCATTGAAATCCCGTATCGGGCGATCTTGCCACAGCAAACCGACAATCTGCTCTGCCCGGGCCGCCATATTTCTGCTGACGACGTGGCTATTGATTGGCTCACACTGATTCCTCAGTGCATCGGCACCGGCCAGGCGGCCGGAGTAGCCGCCGCAGTTGCACTAGCAGACGGTTCGAACGTCAGAAATGTTAATATTAAAAAAGTCCAAGATATCTTAGTGGAACAGGATGTTCCGCTGCCGCGCAATGATAAAACAGACCCATCGTATACGGCCTGCTGTGAAGAACATCAATATGGCCTTTACACAGATTTGGCCAAAAAAGCCAAAGAAGAAGGGCTCAGTGAGTACCGTCAATGGTAAAGCTGTTCAACTTGTCACTGCGCTCATTGGGTTAGGCCCGCAGTAGGTTTCCGCCAGAACCTCATTAAAGACGCACTGCTCATCAAGAGTGGTGCGTCTTTGCTGGTGCGCCCGGGCATGGGCGCAGTCTAACGGGTGAAAGTCCCGAACACGCCTGGTAGTGGGAAGTGTATAGCCAAAGTCAAGCGCGTCCATCGCGAGGTGGAGTGTGAAGGATGGTGGCCGCAAAGGGTTAGTGCGGAACACAACGAGTATGCGGGAGCGCTTACTGATTCAGGGATAACTGAAAACAACATCAACAATGCCGACAGACCGGAGGATGGATTACGGGAAGAAATCCTTTTATTAATACACAATTGAATAAATATGCTACATCTTTTCTGATAATAGCCCTTCTATCGATCCTACATGGTCTTTATCATTGACATGATAGACCACAGCCGCATGGCAATTTGGATAACCGCTTTCGGCCCGAAAGCTCTTACTTAGAGTTTTGCTGAGGCGTGAGACATCTTCTTTTTTAATGTCAGGCCCTTCCACTTCGAGAATGGCATGAGAGCCTATGTTTTCTTCTCCATTGAGGTACGCGCCATCCAAGTTAAGGTAAAATACTTCAATCACGGGGGCCCTGAAAAATTCTTTCATATCACCATAGAGCCGTTTAGCCAACGGGGCCTTTCTTTCCGACGCAATTTTAGCAGACATAACTTTAACACTCGGCATGATTTTCCTCCTTACTTAAAATTTATATGATCTCATCG
>JANKMV010000163.1 GCA_024650095.1 Bacillota bacterium
TCGTGAGACAACGTCGCAGGATGCCAAATCCTCAGTATGCAGATAATGATTTGCCGTGTGATCAAAGAGGATATTGGCCTGGGCTGCTAGTTCTTCATCTCCAGGCCAAATTTGATATAGTAGTGGCACACGAGGTAAAAGATAAAGTAGCACTGCATATCCCGATGTTTGTGGGACAGCTACGCCGCCTAAACGTTTTGCCACAACTAGGAGCCGCTGGGGATCTTGGCCGAAGGCAATACTGAGGGGATTGATGGCTGTTCTATAAAATGCATCGTAGAACGTTTGGCCACCGTCAAGCTGTCTGTACGAGATATAGTCATAGGTCAGGGATGCTCCATCAGCCCGTGACAGATAGTTGAGCATAATTAACTGTAAGGGAAAGGGGGGTAGCAACTCGCTGCCCTGATAGGTCACACGACCTGCTGGGTAGGAGATGGTGAAGGGATGGTTAAGGCAGGTAACGGTAAAATAGTGTTCTGTGGGATGATATGGACAGCCGCTTTGCTGTGCCATTTGCCCAGGACAGTGCGCGGCTAATTTTTCGCGAGCGACGGTGAGCGCGACATGGTAATTTTGTGGATCAAAATCCTTTGCTAACGGAATTATTACATCGTTCATAGGAGCACCTCCATTTGCTACTTTTCTAGAAATAAAGTGATTTTCCTCTTCGTCAGTGTTAAAATGTGGTAAGGTAATGTTGAATCGAAAAATAATGAGGTGAAAAGATGAAGCAAGAACATTTGGACTGTCGAGGATTAGCTTGTCCACAACCTGTGGTAGAAACAAAAAAGAGATTAGCGACATTGGCAACGGGTACGTTGAATGTGCTGGTGGACAATGAAACGGCAAAAAACAATATAGTGAAGCTGGCAAAATCTCTCGGTATAGAATCGATGGCTAAGTTGGAGGGGGATCAGTATACCATCGCTCTCTTGAAAGAGAAAGAAGCGTTGCTTTCGTCGTCAAGTCCGGGAAAAACAATCATTATGGCCTCCGAAACCTTGGGCCATGGCAGTGAAGAGTTAGGTGCAATTTTGATGAAATCATTTTTCTATGCGCTGGCAGAAAGTGCTGAGCTACCACAGGCTGTTTACTTGCTCAATGGTGGTGTAAAGTTAGCATGTGAGGGTTCAAGTTCGCTGGATAGTTTGCAGAAATTACAAGCACTGGGGGTCGAATTTCATTCGTGTGGCCTTTGTCTTGATTTTTTTCAGCTCAAAGAGAAGCTGACAGTGGGTGAAGTGACCAATATGTACGCCATTGTTGAACAAATAACGGCAGGTGCGGTGATCAAATTATAAAATTGCAGGACATTTATGGTCAAATAGCGAATATATGTTTGCATCGACTCATACGAAAAGGAGAGATTTCCTTGCGCATTCTAGGCATAGATCCAGGGATTGCCATTACTGGCTTTGGCGTCGTGCAAACAGACGGGCAACGAAGTCGTGCACTCGATTATGGTTGCATTACTACACCGTCCACTTTACCCGTATCTCAACGATTATTACTCATCTTTCAAGAGATGCAAGCTATTTTCGAGCGCCATCAACCTGATGCGGTTGCCATTGAGAAGTTGTTTTTTGCTAAAAATGCCAACAGTGCCATGCAAGTGGGTGAGGCACGAGGGGTATTAGTGCTTGCAGCAAGTCTTGCTGGACTTGAAGTCTTTGAATATACACCGCTTCAGGTAAAGCAGGCCGTGGTGGGGTATGGCAAAGCAGAAAAAAAGCAGGTGCAACAGATGGTAAAAATAATATTAACACTCTCCAAGATTCCACGACCCGATGATGCAGCAGATGGTCTGGCCATTGCCCTTTGTCATGCTCATAGCGGGGGGAGTCGTGCAGCGATAAATTGGAGGAGCAAGAATGTTTAGCTACATACGAGGTACCTTAGTAGATAAAGACAAAGAAACCGTTGTCATCGATAATAATGGCATTGGTTGGCTCATTTCTGTACCGGCCATCGTCTTACACCGACTGTCATCCCTGGGCGATGAAGTGAAGCTTCACACATATTTGGCAGTCAGAGAAGATGCCATGCAGCTTTACGGGTTTTTACAGGCAGATGAACTGGCATTATTTAAACTCCTCATTTCCGTCTCAGGCGTCGGCCCCAAAGCAGCACTGGCTGTGTTATCCACCCTTTCCGCCGCCGAGTTTTATTTGGCGATCATGCATGAAAATGTGAAAGCTCTTACCCGTGTGCCAGGCGTGGGCCCGAAGTCGGCACGGCGACTCATTTTAGAGCTAAAAGATAAGGCCTCTGCCATCACGGTACCAACATCCTCGGTAATGAGTGCAGGTACAAGTGATGTCTCTCGTACAGACGCTTATAGTGACGCGTTAGCTGCCTTGTTATCATTAGGGTATAATGGTACTGAAGCACAAAGCGCTCTGCAAGCAGTCCCCGAGCGGGAACAGATGCAAACTCAAGAGTTATTACGAAAAGCGTTAGCCCGCCTAGGCACGCTCTAAGGAGAGTAAAATGGACGAAAGAGAAAGAATTATTTCTACGCAAATGCATAATGAAGACGACGCGCAGGATAATACACTACGACCGCGTACATTAACGGATTACATCGGTCAAACAAAGCTAAAAGAAAATTTGCGTATATTTATTGAAGCCGCACGGATTCGCGGTGACTCACTAGACCATGTACTTTTGTATGGGCCACCGGGTCTGGGCAAAACCACCCTCTCACAAATTATTGCGGCAGAGCTTGGTGTCAATTTGCGCGCCACCTCCGGTCCCGCCATTGAGCGTCCGGGTGATTTAGCCGCTATCTTAACCAATCTTGCGCCCTTTGACGTCCTTTTTATTGATGAAATACACCGTCTCAACCGTACAGTAGAGGAAGTTTTGTATCCGGCTATGGAAGATTTCGCTTTGGATATCATCATCGGTAAAGGGCCCAGTGCACGGTCACTACGGCTTGATTTGGCGCCCTTTACCCTCGTGGGTGCTACCACACGTGCCGGTGCTTTATCCTCACCCCTGCGTGATCGTTTTGGCGTTGTGGCACGGTTAGAATTTTATCAGGATCATGAGTTACAAGAAATAGTGACGCGGGCAGCAAAAATTTTGCAGGTGGATATCGACCCACAAGGAGCGTTAACGATCGCTAAAAGCGCACGTGGAACGCCACGTGTGGCCAATCGATTATTGAAAAGAGTTCGTGATTTTGCTCAAGTAAAGGCCGATAATATTATCACTCAAGAGGTGGCCCGGTGGGCTCTACAGAAGTTAGAAGTGGATATATTAGGGCTTGATGAAGTGGATCGACATCTATTACGAACCATGGTGGAGAAATTTGCCGGCGGCCCGGTGGGTCTCGATACGCTCGCCGCTGCTATCTCTGAAGAAACAGAAACCATCGAAGATGTTTATGAGCCCTATTTAATGCAAATCGGCTTCCTACAGCGCACTCCCCGCGGACGTATTGTCACACCGCAGGCGTGCCGGCACTTAGGTATAGATTTTCAAGCAAATAACGATCAAAACTCGTTATGGTAGGTGAAAGCAATTGAAACTATTCTTGCATATGTGTTGTGCTCCTTGTAGCACCTATAGTATAAAAAGATTTCGTGAACTTGGCTACTTCATTCACGGCTATTTTTATAACCCTAATATTCACCCCTATAAAGAATTTCAACGCCGTCTGGAAACATTAGAGTCGTATTGTCTACAAGAAGAAATACCGCTCACCGTGCAAAAATCCTATGAACTGGAATTATTTTTACAACGCGCCATAGCTAATATTAAAGAACGCTGTCGGGAATGTTATACCTTACGACTCACTGAAGCTGCACGGAAAGCTGCAGAATTAGGGTTCGAGCAATTCTCTACAACCCTTACCATCAGTCCCTACCAAAACCACGACCTCCTCAAAGAGGTGGGAGAAGTAGCCGCGGCTCGATATGGTGTGAAATTTATTTATGAGGATTTACGGCCGGGGTATAAAGAAAGCATCGAGTTATCGAAAAATAATAACCTCTATCGCCAGCCCTATTGTGGTTGTATCTTCAGTGAAAAGGATCGCTATTATAAGGAGGGAAAATAGCAGATGCCCTTTAGTCGCATCTTCGTTATTCTTGGTGTGGCATTTATCCTTTTAGGTTTACTGTTCCCTGTGGCCATGCGCCTCAATCTTGGCCGCTTGCCTGGGGATATCATGATTAAAAAAGAAAACTTCACCTTTTATTTTCCCCTGGCAACTGGTATTGTTATTAGTATAGTTCTTACTGTGGTGGTCAAAGTATATCAATATTTTTTCAGATAAACTCACCTGGTAGAGACGTACACGTACAGCATATGCAGGGAGTACCACTTTCTCAAAGAACGGCTACTCTGGCTAGTGGAGAAACAGTTCTGCTTACGTATATAAGTACGTATAAAAGAATGTAATAAAGTGTTGTGCTGAGAGACAAGCATAGAGTAATAAGGCAAAAATGAAATGCAAGTGAAATAGAAGAGAGAATTTATGGTATAATATCCGGTAAACGGAAAACAATGAGAATAGAACTCGATGGTGGTGGTTGTTTGTTCGTTGAGGATTTTGATTATGAGCTTCCCGCAGCACTAATTGCGCAAACTCCCCTTGAGAATAGGGAAGCCTCTCGGCTTCTTGTTCTTCATAAAGAGACTGGGGCGATTGAACACCGACAGTTTACTGAACTTGTTCACTTCTTAAACCCAGGTGATGCCTTAGTTTTAAATGATACAAGAGTGATGCCCGCTCGCCTGCTCGGGCGAAAAAAGGTGGGCGGAGGTCTCGTAGAAATACTACTACTTCGTAAACAAACATTAAATCGATGGGAAACCATCGTTAAACCTGCTAGACGTCTTCGTCCTGGCACGGTGGTGATCTTTGGGGAAGGCGAACTAGAAGCTCTTATCGTGGAGGTACTACCTGATGGTGGTCGACTTGTAGAATTTTCTTATGAAGGCATTTTCGAAGAAGTGCTTAATCGCCTCGGCGAGATGCCACTTCCACCCTATATTCACGAGCAACTACTCGATCAGGAACGCTACCAAACCGTTTATGCTAAGGAAGAAGGATCTGCAGCTGCGCCAACGGCAGGCTTACATTTCACAGCTCCACTACTTGAGGAGATTAAAGCCCTTGGAGTGACCATTGTCTACCTTACGTTACATGTGGGACTTGGTACATTTCGTCCTGTCAAGGTACATGAAATCGAAGAACATACCATGCATAGTGAATTCTACAGTGTCACGACTGAGGCGGCCCACACTCTCAATCAATGCAAACAAGACGGAGGACGAGTTTTTGCTGTGGGTACCACTTCATGCCGTACACTCGAGACGGTGACGAATGAGAAGGGTATTATTCAGGCGCAAAGTGGTTGGACCGATATCTTTATGTACCCAGGTTATCGTTTTAAAGCCGTTGATGCGTTACTAACAAACTTTCATCTTCCT
>JANKMV010000164.1:0-1378 GCA_024650095.1 Bacillota bacterium
GTAACGATTTGCAACATCAAGAATATGTTGAAAACTACACCAATAGCACATATTTAGTCAATGAGGGCTTTACCTTTGATGAAGAAACAGGTCTTTTCTCGGGGATAGAAGATGACCCCGCTCGTAATGCAAAAAAATATAACCAGGCTACCTGGAAGTATCAGACGGATGACGAGGGCAATGTGCTTAAAGATCCCACAATGGAAAATCCAAACTGCGTTATGCAAATAATGAAAAAGTTTTATGCTAAGTATACTTTGGACAATGTTAGCAAAATTACAGGGTGTCCTACAGCTAAACTGGAAGAGTCTTATAAACTCTTTGCTTCAACCGGCAAATCTGGTAAGGCAGGTAGCATGCTTTATGCCATGGGTGTTACCCAATTTACCAGTGGAGCTCAAAGCGTGCGTTCGGTTGCCGTTCCTCAGTTACTTCTGGGCAACATTGGCATCCCAGGTGGCGGTGTTAATGCGCAAAGGGGTCAGGCAAACGTACAGGGAGCCTGCGATCTGGGCATGCTTTACCACATTGTTACTGGCTACATGGCTACCCCGCAACAGGGCAGTCATGCAACATTAGCAGATTATAACGCTGCTTCGCCAGGTGGCTATTGGGTCAATCGTCCCAAGTTTATGGCTAGTATGCTAAAAGCTTGGTGGCCAAACTTGAAATCGGAAGATGCCTATCAGTATCTACCTAAGCTTGACGGCAAAGACCATTCCCATATTGCGTCATATAAACTCATGGGCGAAGGAGACGTCAAAGGAATGATTTGCTGGGCTGATAACCCTGCTGTCTCCGGTCCTTCTGCTGGTGATAAGCGCCATTATCAAGGTAATCTGGATTGGCTAGTCTCTGTAGATATCTTTGAAAATGAAACGGCCGCTTTCTGGAAACAGCCTGGTGCAAACCCTGCTGAAATTAATACGGAAGTCTTTCTTTTGCCTGCCGCGGCTGCGTATGAGCGTGAAGGAACCAAGACCAACAGTGGCCGCTGGGTTCAATGGCAGTGGCAAGCGCAAAATCCTCCAGGCGAATGCCAATCTGATTTGTGGATTGCTGATCGACTGTTTAAAGCGATCCAAGAAGAGTACCGCTCTGGTGGAGTCTTTCCTGATCCCATTATGCAAATGAATTGGGATTATAACGAAGATGCAGATCCTAACTTAGTTGCCATGGAGATTAACGGCTATGATGCCACCAAGGGACGGGATGCTTTGCTCTCAGGCTTTGGGGAATTAAAAGATGATGGAACCACTGCTTGCGGTTCCTGGATTTATGGCGGCTACTATAACAATGTGGCCGATCCTGCCCCATCAGACTGTCTGAAGCTGTGACTGGAGTCGCTAGTGTTTCCTCCTCAATTCCTTCTTTTTGG
>JANKMV010000164.1:1388-4975 GCA_024650095.1 Bacillota bacterium
TGCCTGTAAGCGCCGCATTAAAGAAACACAGGGCATTGGTAGTCATCTTAACTGGTCGTTCTCTTGGCCAGCAAACCGGCGCATTGTGTATAACCGTTGCTCGTCTGACCCAGCTGGTAACCCATGGAATCCTAAGGTGCCATTGATTTGGTGGGAAAACGGTGAGTGGAAACGCAATGACGTGCCTGACTTTAACGCAACTCTCACACCGGAAGAAAACAAGCATAATCCATTTATCATGACCGGAGAAGGGCAAGCACGACTTTTTACAACTTCGCTCAACGATTCACCACTACCTATTCATTATGAGCCAGCAGAAAGTCCCGTAGGGAATATTCTGTATCCACAAGCCACCTATAATCCGATCAGCCAACGCTTTTATGCCAACCACACGGTGGAAACAGATAAAGAGCGTGAAAACTATCCCTACATCATGACTACGTACAGGGTGGTAGAACATTATCAATCGGGGATTATGACTCGCAACATGCCCTGGTTAAATGAAGCTATGCCGGAACTTTTTGTCGAGCTAGACGAAGAACTGGCCCAAACCTTAAACATCTCCAATGGCGATGTTGTCACTATTGAAAGCAAGCGTTTGCTTAAAAACGGTGAGCAAAAAGGGATTGTGGCAAAGGCTTGCGTTACCAAGCGTCTTAAGCCCATGATGATTAACGGCCAGAAGAAGCATGTTGTCGGTATGCCCTTCCATTGGGGCTACATGGGCATGTCTAAAGGCGCAGTTGCCAATGACTTGGCCCCCTCTGTGGGTGATCCAAATACCACTATCCCTGAATTTAAAGCCTTCTTATGTAATGTAAAGAAGGGAGGTAACATCGCATGAACAAAACAATGTTGATTGATACGTCAAAATGTGTGGCTTGTCGTGCCTGCCAAACTGCTTGTAAGCAGTGGAATCAGCTACCGGCTGAACAGACGACCTTTAGTGGCTCTTACGAAAATCCGCCTGCATTCACACCCAATACTTGGACTAAAATTGCTTTCCGCGAACATGAAGAAAATGATGAATTACATTGGTATTTCTCTAAACAGGGTTGCATGCACTGTTCAGATGCGGCTTGCATGACGGTTTGTCCCACAGGAGCGATTTTCCGCACCTCTGATGGCACAGTAAGCATTGACAAGAAAAAGTGTATTGGGTGCAACTATTGTGCTGCGAACTGTCCCTTTGAGGTTATTGCTTTTTGCCGTACAACTAATATGCCCGATAAATGTACTTTTTGTGAAGATCGGGTTGCAAACGGTTTACAACCGGCTTGTGCAAGTGTTTGTCCAACAGGGGCCATTGAGTATGGTCTGCGCACAAAGCTCCTTACGGCTGCTTATGATCGAGTCAGCAAACTGCAGGCAGGTGGCAAGGCGAATGCATCTGTGTATGGGGCAAGCGAAGTGGGTGGCACAGCAATGCTTTATGTTCTAGAAGATACTCCAGAATATTATGGCCTGCCCACTAATCCACAAGTTCCTTTTACCGCTCGTATCTGGGGTCATCTGTTTAAACCCGTTCGGGTGCTGATTTTAATTGCCATGGCCTTCGGCCTGTGGGCTAACAGAAAAGAATCCGACGAAGTTCAAGAAGCGAAAGAGTCTAACACAATTTAATACCTAGGGGGTGAAGAAATGGAAGTAAAATCTTTTGTAGGTGGAGCACATATTCCCCATTATAAGAGCTTCACTGAAAAATTGCCCATAACGAAGATGTCTGTGCCAAAGGAGTTAATCATTCCTCTTTTGCAGCATTCAGGTGCAATTTGTGAACCACTTGTTAGCGTGGGAGACAAGGTTGCCGCTGGTCAGAAAATTGGCGAATCCACCGAGTATATAAGTGCGCCCGTTCATGCCAGCGTATCTGGAATAGTATCGGCCATTGAGCCACGTCCATGTTATGACGGTGGAAAAGTCATGAGTATTGTTATTGAAACTGATCAGCAAGTTCAAGAATTTGAGTGTGGAGAAAAACGTGATCCCAGCAAGATGTCTGTTGAAGAATTAAAAGAATGTATTAAAGAAGCAGGAATAGTTGGGATGGGTGGAGCTGCCTTCCCTACGCATGTTAATATCAACACAGCTACACCGATTGATTCGCTCTTACTAAACGGTGCGGAATGTGAGCCTTTCTTGACTTGTGACCATCGCCAAATGGTTGAACGCGCTGATGATATGATTGCTGGTGCAGAGATCATAATGCGAATTATTGGGGCGACAAAGTGTTATGCAGGTATCGAAGTTAACAAGCCGGATGCTATTGAAGCTGTGAACTCAAGAATTCAAGGACGTACTGATATTGAGGTTGTACCCTTGGCGGTCAAATATCCGCAAGGATTTAAATCACATCTTATTAAAGCCGTTACTGGTCGCGATGTTCCCCGCGGCGCACGTTCATCAGCCCTGGGTTGTATTGTGCGTAATGTAGGCACAACCATAGCCTCTTATGAAGCTGTAGTCTATGGGAAACCATCTATTGAACGTGTTGTCACTGTTAGTGGTCCTAATGTACCCAAGCCGGGAAACTATATAGTAAAGATCGGCACACCCATTGGTCACCTTCTTAAGGAATGCGGTGTTGAAGATCTCGATGGATTTAAAGTTATTGTTGGTGGACCAATGACTGGTGTAGCCCAAAATAATCTGGATGCACCCATTGTTAAAAGCAACACAGGGCTGCTGGTCCTTCCACCAGATATGGTTTGGCAGGATGAAGCGTACTCGGATTGCGTGCGCTGCGGTAAATGTGTGGATCACTGTCCTGTATACCTATATCCAAACCAGTTGAGTATTTATGCTGAGAGCGGGATGCTCGTAGCCGCGGAAAAATGCGATATTATGGATTGTATTGAATGTGGTATCTGTTCTTTCTATTGTCCGGCAAACAGGCCAATTGTTCATTTTATCCAACGCGTGAAACCACAGGTCAACAAAATGCAACGTGAACGGAGCAAGAAAATATCGTAACCGGAGAAAGGAGGAGTGGTTAGTGAATAATATGCCAAAGTTAGTATTTTCCCCTGCACCTCACCTAAAGAACAAAGCGGCAACTGTAGCCGATGCAATGCGCGATGTTATAGTCGCATTAATTCCGATATCCTTAGTTTCCATATACTTCTTTAGGTTCTATGCGGTGTTCCTTATTGTCGTCTGTATGGCAACAGCTGCCTTGACCGAAGTACTTTTCCGTGCTTATTTGAAAAAGAAACCGACACTCAAAGATGGTAGTGCGCTACTGACGGGCCTGCTCGTGGCACTCTGTTTTTCTCCTACCACACTTTGGTGGACAGCTGCCTTGTCGACGTTCATCGCTGTCGGGGTAGCAAAAGAATTAATGGGTGGTTTGGGCTGGAACCGTTTTAATCCCGCTCTTTTCGGCCGAGTGGCGATCATAGTGCTCGCTCCGTGGCTAGTTTATATTAGCGGTTATTTTTCTCACCTAGCAGTTGACTTCGGCTCGATAGATGCCATGAGCCAAGCTACACCATTAGCGATGTTACAGAGTGGTATGCAAATGCCAAGTTTAGGTAGCATGTTTGTCGCTTTTCCTGGTGGGGCCTTATCTGAAACCTCGGCTCTAG
>JANKMV010000164.1:4985-5442 GCA_024650095.1 Bacillota bacterium
TTTACTGTTAGGGGGTGCCTACCTAATATATCGCGAGCACATTAATTGGAGAATTCCTGCTTCCATGATTGGTACTGTGTTCGTTCTTACACTCATTGCACCCGGCCAGAATCCTCTGTACCATATGTTATCAGGTGGTCTATTATTGGGGGCTTTCTTCATGGCCACTGATTGGGTTACCAGTCCTATCACAAATCGGGGGAAGATTGTTTTTGGTGTCTGTATCGGCGTCCTGATTGTGCTCTTTAGAGTCGTATTGGCACCGACAGAAGGCGTAGCCTTTTCTATTCTCATTATGAATGCTTTTGTACCCGTGATTGAACGTGTAACAAGAAGAGCATCTTTTAGTGAGCCAAAGCCAGTACCAGCTACTGTGACAGGTAAAGAACAAGTAGTTAAAGCATAAAATTTTATAAAGTCATCTATTTCGATAAAAGGAGCTGTAACGAAATTTGGT
>JANKMV010000165.1 GCA_024650095.1 Bacillota bacterium
GGGGCAAGCGACTCTATACTTTATGATTTTAGGCTATTTGATTCAAGGTTTTTTCAACATTGACACGGTCATGGTAATGCCATTATTCTGGATTATGCTCGGATTGTATCAAAACAAAAACTATGAAAACGTCACTTTCTAAGTGCACTTACCAGCCCTTCAACAAAATGGCTGGTTTTTTCATGCCCAAAAACACCCCAACAAAAAAGAACGGAGGAAAGAAAGATGATCAAAACCGACCTAGCCCCTCACCATTGCAGAATAAAAAAACATCACACAAAAGACACAGAGACCGTCCTAACTACATTCAGAGACATCGCATCAGACAGCCTTGCCAGTGGTGAGCTTGTACGTCTCTCTGGGGGACGGCGTGATTGACGTGGATTACGTTGTAGCTTATGAGGCCAAGGCTAGGCTTCCTGTTCAACTATGCATCATGCTGACCTGCTTGACAACTACCATAAGGGGTAGTATCTGCAAACTTACCTCCACACAGCCTATCCCAGAAGCTCCTACTCCCCCTGTGAGGCGTCGGGAACAATATTTGAATGCTACTCATTCTGGGATGCCGATGAGTTTCTGGGAGATCACGATTACGGTCCCGACCATTAACCAGTAGCGTATACCAAATATACAAAAAACAGCCCTGCCTGTTTATCACCCAAAAGAATGATAAAGCAGAATCAGGACTGTTTTCTATGTAATCAGATTAACTTACCGACATGGTAAGTTGGCGGCGACAATTAGTGCTGATCTGACGAATGAATAGGTAATATTTCATAGTGGTTCCGGTAAAGTTGCATGGCGGCTATCCCAACCAGTGCAACCAGCCCTATCAGTGCTATTATCTGCAAAAAGCCATGCCTTCCCTGGAACCCTTCCGGAGAGACTAAGAAGTTATAGATACCAAAATAAGCCCAGGCTATAGGCAAGGGAAAAACAGAATTGCGGGTTTGCAAAAGCACAGTAAGTGTAAGAAAGACAGCAACTATCAGAATAATACCTGCCCAAACTTCATATGGAAGCCCAAAACCCCCCCATTCTAGTTTAACAAGCCAAGCTGCTACGTTCACTACTGTTGCAATAAAAAGCCAGCCGGTATAGAGTCCGAAAGTCAGTGGCAGCAGCAATCGATTTTTTTGTTGGATTTTATACAGTTTCTGACTAATCAAAGACAATGTAATCACAAGAGCGAAAATCAGAATTGTTGACACTCCAAGCCAAATAAAGGAAAAACTCACAATCCAGGCTATATTAAGCACGCATGAAATTCTAAAAAGTGTGCTTACTTCACCTACAGCACTTTTGTAGTATAAATCATCTTTTTTGACAATCATTACAATTATTGAAATTATCAAAAGCGAATAAATTACACTCCAAATACTAAAAGTGGCCGGTGCTGGGGTAATAAGTGTAACGTACATATCCGAAATATCTTTTTGCGTTAGTCCGCTTATCCACCCGAAAGCACCCATTGCGTTCGTCACCAAAGTAACAAGCAGAAAAATACCGTTTATCTTAGCTTTTTTGCTAAGGTCCATCATGCTCCCCCCAATTTTTATAAATTTCAATTGGCTAATTATATCATTCACAAATTAATTATGTAATTAACCAAATATTATTTACTTATCGATATCATCTCAGACAGCCTTGCCAGCGGTGAGGCTGTATAATCGCTGGGGGCGAAACCTTCGACATAACACACGTAGTAGCTCAAGAGTTGCAAAACTAATCTGTCCAGATAAACTTACAAAAACTCAGCCCTACCTGTCTATCACCCTAAAGGGTGAAAATGAGCAGAGATAGGGCTGTTTTTCAGTTCACCTTATATTGTTAGAGATTCTACTGCATCGCTTGCTTTTTTCTCAAGAACAGGCCTAGTGTGCTAATCAATAATCCTGCAAAAAGCACAAACGGATTACCACCTGTTTGAGGAAGCTCTCCACCCTCTTGTGCATCTTCTTCTTTCGGTTCTTCAGGATCAGTTGGTTCTTCTGGTTCTACTGGTTCTGCCGGTTCAGTGGGTTCTTCTGGTTCTACTGGTCCTACATTCGCAGGGGGTACCTCTATAAGACCTGCACCAAATTCAGTCCCTGTAAGATCTGATAGCAACGGAGAAGTGTCTGCTGTAATGATTGCCCAAACATATTTTCCCCCGATGTTAACACCAGTGTTTGAGCATACAGCCCAGTCACTGCCATCCCACCAATACATGACCAGATCTGTTTCTTTTTCAGGTGTGCCCTCATAGAAGAGCTTGACCAGCAGTTCATCTATGTTATGGGGAGACGTAACATAAACATCAACATATTTGCCAACTGAGCCGTAGAAAGATTTTGCAGCAGGGTTGCTTGTGTATTCACCCACAGTAACACTGCCTGAGCCACTCATTACTATAGCAGAAACTCCTGCTTCGATAATTGCGGTTTCGCCATCATTGAGATACTCTGTTTTTGTATTCGCTGGTTCCGCCGAATGTGGGGCAAGCAGCCAGGGAGAATAAGAAATATTCTCGGCAACTTGGTTGCCTAAGCCATAAAGATTTGTGCTGTCGTGAAAGGGTCCGCTTGCATGTCCCCACCAATTGTGGATAGCTTGTAGCGGTTCTACATCAGGATCAGGAACCGGATTCTCACCAACCCAGCCATGATAAGTGTAAATACCGTAATTAATATTGTCAAATATGCTATTTAAATAAATTACATCTCCTTCCGATGCCAGAATACCACCGGTCCATCCTCGCTCAATATTCCCGTTGCCTGTCACAATATTGCCCCGTACCAAATTAGCACCGGAAGATTGTATGCCATATTCTAGATTTCTTTCGGTTATATTATCTACAATATTGCTGCCGGAGTCTCTAGTATTAATTTGGATACCAGTTTGACCATTATTGATTGTCGTATTCTCACTTATCGTATAGTTTGTTCCTCGAACACTAATGCCGCTGTCACGGTTTTCGTTTACCGTATTACCACGAATAATATTGCCGCTGCTGTTGCTATCAAATTCGATACCGTCACTGTTATTGCCATTAACAATATTATCGAGTACCTGGTTGTCGTTTCCTTCTAGGTGGATTCCGCGCCAGCCACCACTTAGTCCATTATTACTTGCACTGTTGTTGCTGACTATATTTTCATTGCCCAATATACGTATACCGATTCGGCGATTATTATTGGCGATATTTTCAGTAATCGTATTGTTGTCTCCTTCAATAAAAATACCACAACTTATCCAGTTTCCTATAATTCCATTGCCTTCCGCCGTGTTATCTGCCACCGTATTACCTGTACCGTTTATGTAAATACCGCTGGTGGTATTGTCGGTAACAGTGTTTTCACTTACTGTATTGTCATTGCCATACATTTCTATACCATTATTTGTACTTGCTGTTACTATATTATTGAAAATTGAATTTCCGTTCGTTTGCACCAATATACCAACTCTATTACCTGTGAGCGTATTGTTTTGTACAGTACTGTTATGCGCAGTCCTGTCGCCTGTAAGCAGGATACCGGCATCATCCCAATTCTGAATTGTAAATCCTTCAATGGTAACACCGGGTTCGGAAACTATGTAACCGAAACCTGTAATAACAGATGAACCGTCAATAATAGCTCCGGACTGTCCGCGTAACATTAAGTCTGCTTTATAAACGTTAGCTCCCAAATATGTTCCGGCTGCCACGTTTACAATGCCACCCGTTTCTACTACATCTATACCATCCTGGATCGTGTCAAAGTGAGTAGTTCCCCATCCCATCGTTTCACTGTCGAAATCATCGTCTACCCATACTTCGTAAATATTTTCAATGATCGCTTCAATTATTGTGATATCAACCATGGTCGGGTTAGAATCAGCCAAACCATCGTTGGCTGTGAAAGTAAAACTGTCATTTCCTTCACTATCCAGATGCGCAGTATAACTAAACGCACCATCGGCATTAAGAATTACAGTCCCTTTGCTTGGGGCAGATACAAGTGAGTACGTTAAAGCGTCACCGTCCGAATCTGCTGCATTAACCGCCCCGCTATGTGTTTCCCCTGCGTTTACTGTAAAAGCGTTCGGTGTACCTTGCGGGGGATCATTTGTTGGTGTGATGTTTATTGTTACTGTCGCCGGTTCGGAATTTACCTTACCATCATTAGCGACAAAAGAAAACGAATCCACTCCGATAAAGCCTAACGTCGGCTGTCTATGGGCAGTATAGGAGAAAGAACCGTTCGCGTTAAATACTAAGGTTCCGCGGCTGGGCCCTGTTGCTAGCATAAATGTGATTGGATCATCATCTGGATCTTCTGCGCTAACAACTCCGTTGTGTGTACTGCCCTCAGCCACCGTAAATTCATCCGAGTTGGCAATAGGTGCATTATTATCAGCAGCATATACTACTACTGTTTTAAAAATATCTGCACCACAAGAAAAGATTAGAGCAAAAACCAAAAGGAACACAAGTATGGGTGGAAATCTTCTTTGTGTACTCATAAAAACTTTCCCTCCTCAAATATTAGTTTTCAAAAATCAACGCATTACTATTTTGGGATGTTAACACCTCTTCTCTAGAATATTGTCGAACGCATTTTACCTCCAAAGATCGGTCTTCCAAGCGTAGGCTACTGGTCTTTTTTATGTCACGCCCACTTAAAAACATCACCCAGAATCACTGTATAACAATCTACCATCACTTAAACCGATTACGTCCCTTTGCCCAGGATCAATTCTTCCAGATTCTTCCCCATCAAAACTGGCTGAAGAATTAGTATTCTGCGACCAGTCTTCAGTCCGGAGGACACACAGCCCCAAGTTTAACTATCACAGATTCCCGACGATCTGACAACTACCCCAAAGGGTAGGATTGCCTTAATCAAACCTTACCTGCAAATCACCCTAAGCGGTGATTAAAAAACAGCCTGGATTTGCACTAGACCCACGCCCTTTTCTACCAAAGCCGAGGCAAATGAGTGTTCCATCAATTTCCTGCAAGGTAGTTATCGCATAGATAAAAGCAGTACAGTCCCTGCTCCCACTGCCATCTGATACTCGCCATATGTGCCCTGTAAGCATCGCAAACATTAATTGAATGCTATGCCCTGCTTTAAAATGAACCCGACTGACGTCACCCCCATGATCGAAGCTATCTAGTACATCTTAGAAGATAAGTTCCTCATGCTAACATTTAGGGCAAACATATTGCATCCCAGCGTTGGTAGGTTTCGTAGTATTCTTTAAGTTGCGCTGTGGATCTAAAACAAAAAAACTGTTGTACAACCAACTATGAACTACCTAGTTCGTTGTACAACAGTCCTTTCTTGCCCGCTTATCTTTCTTCTTTAATGCGCAGTTGGAAAGCTGTTCCTGCTAGAATTAATAACATACCTACAAGAACAAACCAGCTCCCAAAGGCCCCCGTTTCAGGAAGC
>JANKMV010000166.1 GCA_024650095.1 Bacillota bacterium
GTCTGCTTCCTCTAATATAGGTCATAATCCCATCATTATTATGTGAACGTACGTCGTTATTTAAAAAACAAATAGATGAAAAACTTGAATAGATCATATCTATTGGACTGCATGACGGTAGTTGTATATAGTTAAATAGGTAAAAATATAAGATTTGCTGAGGTAAAAATGAGTTATATTGAATTAAAAAATATCTGTAAATCGTTTGCTGATAAAGAAATATTAAAAGATGTTACTTTATCTATAGCCAAAGGTGAATTTGTAACGTTTTTAGGGCCGTCGGGCTGTGGAAAAACTACTTTACTACGCTGTTTAACTGGATTAGAGGAAGTAGGCAATGGCACGATTCTATTAGACGGTAATGATATCACGCAAACTCCTGCGAACCAAAGAGGAGTAAGTATGATATTTCAGCAGTATTGTCTTTTTCCCACCATGAACGTATATGAAAATGTATGTTTTGGTTTACGGATGAAGTCAGTTGCCAAAGCAGAGATCAGTAAACGCGTTTTACAGGTGCTTGAGATCGTTGACCTTGTGGGTCATGAAAAAAAATATCCATATCAGTTGTCCGGGGGTGAGCAGCAGCGGGTAGCATTGGCGCGTGGTTTAATTATGGATCCGAAAGTATTACTATTGGACGAACCGTTCAGCGCCGTCGATGCAAAGCTAAGAAAAGAATTGCAAATTCACTTAAAGGAAATTCATAAAGAGTTAAACATGACTTCTGTTTTTGTTACTCATGATCAGGAAGAGGCCATGAGGATTTCTGATACGATACATATATTTAATCATGGGGTATTAGAGCAGTCGGGAATGCCGCGGCAGGTATATGCTCAGCCAAAAACACCTTTTGTTGCCAGCTTTATCGGAAGTTATAACCAAATGAAAGGTGACCGTTTTACTGAGATTGTAGGTGAAAACAGTGGTTTATCACAGATGGTTGCAATCCGTCCTGAAGTTATTCAGATGGCTTCTGCTCCATTTAAAGAAGATCGCAATTATTATGAACTGCAAGGTATAATTGTTGGCTCCATTTATCAGGGGAACGTGGTCAGGTATTCTGTCACAACAGATACAGATGTCATTCATGTTGATATTATTTTTACTTCCGATTTAGATTGGTTCGTAGGACAAGAGGTTTATCTTCGTGTAGGAAAAGAAAATGTTTTACTCTTTTAGAATATGAGGTAGCTATGAACTCACAGGATGCTGTAATCAAAATAAATGGATTATTAGAGCTACAGCGAAAAGTTGTCGGTGTTAAAATAGTGACAACAAAGGCTGAATATGATGCGTATGACGCTCTTGAGCTAACTAAACCAATGCATTATTGTGTGGCGGTAAAATGTGCCATGGCCGGTCACAGTATTAAGTTGTCGAAGCTCACTGCCGGGTGTAGTGGGGGCAACCGGGCTCTTGGAATAGTTGAACCTCTCCCCCAATTTTTTGATGGATCAAGCGGGTGCAGATTGGGTCTTTATAAAGATAATGTAATTGCTGCGGGTGTTGCTAAAACTGTTCCTATCTATCCGCCGAATACGTATGGAGTGGTTGTTAAGCCTTTAGAATTGTTTGAAGATGACCCGGATATTGTACTAATTACTGCTTTTCCTAGAACAATCATGCGTCTACTACAAGGATATACATATAGCTATGGCTTACCGGCGGGTATGCTAATGTCCGGTAATCAGGCAGTCTGTGTAGAGTGTACAGTAACCCCGTCAGTAACGGACAGCATGAATGTTTCTATGCTGTGTGCAGGCACTCGTTATAATGCCAATTGGGAAGATGCTGATGCCATGGTAGGAATTCCGTTTAGTAAATTTCATGGTTTGGTAAAAGGAATTGAATGTACGGTCAACCCCATAGAGCCGGATGAGCGTAAGAAAAGAATAGAAGATAGCCTTGAACAAGCTAATTTGCTGGAAATTGAGGTTGAGTATGGAAAAACCTATTACAAAAACAAATAATAATAAGCATGGAAAGACTGCCTTCATTATTCGGACCTTCATCATCATCTGCTTTGTCCTGTTTTGGGAGTTGTATGCCCGCAATAATACGAGGATGGCTTTTTATACCAGCTATCCAAGTGACATTATCGCTGACTTAATAAAGTTTGCTGCTAGCGGAGATATGTTCCGGCACATAGGCATTACTTTGAAGGAAGCATATTTAGGACTATTATATGGCTCTATTGTCGCTATTGCAGCCGGCGTAGTGTTTAGCCAATTTTCTACAGTTGGCAAGATTTTTGTACCTGTTATTTCTGCGATCCAGGGAATACCTCAATTAACATTGGCTCCGCTTTACATTCTGTGGTTTGGAATTGGTATTAAGTCCAAAATAGCGTTGGCTGAGTATTTCGTTCCTGTAGAGCAACCTTCTCGGAAAACGAGAGCACATACATCGGTAAATTAGAGCAGGAGTCACGGAGCACAGAGCAATTAATCTCTGTAACAATTTTTACATCGACCTTATAATGGGTGTATGCACAAATTTTGTGTAAATATCATTAAGGAGGTCGATAATTGTGGTAAATTATCGAGAAATCATCAGGATGAGATGCCTGGACCACAGCAAGAGCCAAATTGCGACCAGTCTCCGTTGTTCCAGGAACACTGTGACTGAAGTCTGCAACCTTGCTGAACAAAAGGGGTTGTTGACGTGGCCCCTGTCAGATGAACTGACGGATACTGAAATTAGGAACATTTTGTATCCGGGGCGGGTTGTGGATTCGGGTCGGAAGATGCCGGACTATGCCTATGTTCACAAGGAGTTAGCCAAATCTGGGGTTACTCTTACCCTGCTGTGGAGCGAATACTGCGAACAGTGCGAAGCTGAAAAGGTCATTCCCTATCAGTACACCCAGTTTTGTGACCACTACAAGGGATTCGTGTACAAGACCAAAGCGACGATGCGGATTAAACGTAAGCCAGGTGAACTTTTGGAGGTGGACTGGGCTGGCAAAACGCTAACAGTAACAGATCAGATCACCGGCGAAGATATTAAGGCTTTTGTCTTTGTTGCGTCATTGCCATGTAGTCTCTACAGTTATGCGGAGGCATTTCCGTCCATGGTTACAGAGAATTGGATCACTGCTCATATTCATGCATATCAGTTCTTTGGAGGATCAACAAGAATTCTTGTTCCAGACAATCTTAAAACGGGTGTGATTATGCATTCGCGCAGTGAAGTTGTTTTGAACCGGATTTATCAGGAAATGGGTGAACACTATGGGACGGCCGTCATCCCCGCGCGACCGGGCTCACCACGCGACAAATCATCTGCAGAAGGCACTGTTGGCGTTATCTCCACGTGGATCATTGCAGCACTTCGCAACAGGAAGTTTTTTTCCTTCCATGAACTGAATCTTGCTATTAAAGAAAAACTGGCGGAATTCAATGAGAAGCCATTCCAGAAAAAGAACGGAAGCAGGCTTTCTGCATTTGAAGAGGAGGAACAATCCTACCTTCTGCCGCTGCCTGCTTCCACGTATGAGATTGCCGTCTGGTCAACCGCAACCATACAGCCCGATTATCTCATACCTGTGGATAAAATCAAGTATTCAGTACCCTATGTTTTTATTGGCAAAGAAGTAGATATCCGCTACTCCAGCAAAGCGATAGAGGTGTTTTTTCATAACAATCGGATCGCCTCACATGTCAGGAGATTTGGCATCTGCGATCCGGTCATACTTCCGGAACACATGCCAGAAAACCACAGGCAGTATCTTGCCTATACCTCCGCAAACTTCATTGAATGGGCTGCCGGAATCGGCAAGTCCACGGAAATCGTCATGAAAGTGTTGTTGGCTGCCACCAAAGTTGAAAAACAGTCCTACCCTTCATGTAAAACACTGATGAAGTTAGCGGACAGATACTCCATTGAGCGCATTGAAGATGCTTGTAGCAGGGCGCTTGCTTACACCCCAAGCCCGAGTCTAAAGAACATCCAAATGATCCTCAAGACGAGACAGGATCGCGTTAAACCGGACAAGTCCCCCCCGGCTACCAACCAAAGTGGGCGATACGGCTTCACAAGAGGTGCAGCGTACTTTGGAAGGGGGGATTCCAATGATTAACCAGCCTACCATTGACAAGTTGCACACGATGCGCCTTGGGGCCATGGCCGATGCATTTAGATCACAGGATGGTGAGCACTCTTACGAGACACTGTCATTTAATGACCGGTTTGGTATGCTTGTGGATGCCGAATACCAGAAACGCCGTACAAGTAAACTGCAAAAGTTGATTAAGGCAGCTACATTTCGTTATCCGGATGCATGCGTCGAAAACATTGAATACCATGCCGATCGTAAGCTGGACAAATCACAAATGCTTCAGCTTTCTACTTGCCGCTATATTCATGACGGCCACCATATCTTGCTGGAAGGTGCTTCGGGAAACGGCAAAACTTATATTGCCTGTGCACTGGGAATCGCGGCTTGCAGAAATTTCCTAAAAGTTCGCTATATCCGACTCCCGGAGCTTTTGAATGATCTTGTCATCGCGAAAGGAGAAGGTACTTACAAGAAATTGATTAAAGCATACCAGAAGGTGGATCTATTAATTCTAGATGAGTGGCTCCTTAAGCCACTGTCAACCGACCAGGCCATGGAACTGTTCGAAATTATTGAAGCGCGTACCAGATTCGGTTCCATGATATTCTGTACACAGTTTGATCCACGTGGCTGGTATGATCGTATTGGCACCGCTCAGGACGGAACCGTATCGGAAGCCATTATTGACCGCATCAAACATAACTCCTTTGAAATATTAATTGATGGTAAAACATCGATGCGTGAGCGATACGGCCTAAAATCCGGTCAGTCAGGAGGTGCCGACTTTTGAAGAACTACAAAGAACGTAATGAGGAGCTGCATGATCTTTTTAGTGAGCTCCTGTGTGCACATCAGGTGATCCTAGAAAACATAGGCGAACTGCGAGCAGAAAACGAGATTCTTAAAGGCATTCTTAAAAAGCATGGCATTGAGATTCCAACGAGATATTTTGATTTTTAACTGATACTTGTATCACCCTGGGGATGTGCTATTCCTACGGCGCATTCCCAGGAACAATACATTACCTCTTGAGCTGTTCAGGTAATCGTGAAGGGTGCTCAATTTTACCGTGACAGATGCTCTGATTCAGCGTGACACATGCTCTACAGGAACGAAATATTCATTGGCTGCATTAATGGTTTTTTTTAATGTATTTTTTGCAACATATAATGCTATAAAGAATATTGATCAAAAGCTGATTGAATCGGCGACATTATTGGGCGCCAGCAAAATACAGATATTATGGTACATTGTTTTACCGACTAGTATCCCTTGGATCATTACAGGCATCAGAATCGGTGCCAGTATTTGTATGGTAGGCGCCATAATCGGAGAATATATCGGATCTTC
>JANKMV010000167.1 GCA_024650095.1 Bacillota bacterium
GTAACGGCTCACCAAGGCGACGATGGGTAGCTGGTCTGAGAGGACGATCAGCCACACTGGAACTGAGACACGGTCCCAAAAGCGTAGGGAACGGTCTTCACCGTTGCCTACGCTACATACGTCTTTCCTTTAATATAATTAGCGCGACAGGCACGCAGTTTCAGTCGTTTTGAAGGAGGTGAGTCCATGACATTCTTACAGCCACTGGCTTTTTGGTCAGCGTTAACAATTCCGCTCATTATTATCCTTTATATGATGAAAAAAAAGGTAAAACCACATACAGTTTCCAGTATTATGTTGTGGGAACGATTGGATCGCACCCATTCTCCTTCACTAAAAATCAGTCGCCTGCTTAAAAACCTCCTCTTACTTTTGCAGATTCTCATCGCTTGCCTGCTGGTCCTGGCCCTGACGCAACCGGCTCTGCCGCTGGCTACGGGTAGTAGCGGCAGTGAGCAAACCATTATCATTATCGATACTTCTTACTCAATGGCAGTCGAGGAAGCAGGGACGTCCCGCCTCGAGCAGGCGCAAGCACAGGCACGTGAGCTGATTAATCACAAAGGGAGTGGGGATACGCTTGCACTGATTGGTATGTCAGAGCAGGCACGCATCGTTAGTGGCCTCACCGCGGAGGAGCATTCCCTCTTACAAGCCGTGGAGCAACTCACTGTGACCGGAGGTCGTGCTAACTTGCAAGATGCCATGGCCTTGGCGGAAAATCTATCCCATGCATTAGAGGACCCATCGGTAATTATCATTAGTGACGGTGGTTGTAGCGCCAGCGCCGTGCAAAGTGATTTACCCGTCACTTTTCTTCCTGTGGGACAAAATCCAGTGCAAAATCTCATGATAACGGATATGGTCGCCGACGGTGAGCGTCTCTATGTGACTATTCACAATAACGGTATGGTGCCGGCTGAGGCAACGGTGCAGATTGAAAATAGCAAAGGTACACGGATTGGGCAACGGCAGATTTCCCTAGAAGCGCAAACCAACACAGTGTTAACCTGGCGTGAGTTGGACGAGTCGCCATGGTATCGGGGAGAACTACTGACTGATGATCAACTGTCCTTGGATAATACTTTTTACGTGATCAATACCAGAGGGGAGGGCCAGCGCGTACTCTTGGTGACGGAAGGCAACCTCTTTTTAGAGCGTGCACTAATGTTGCAAGCCAACATTCTTGTTACCAAAACCCGGCCCCAACAGTATCGATCTCAACTGGCAGAGCGCTATAACTATTTTGTCTTTGATGGTTTTTTGCCAGATATTCTTCCTATGGCGCCAGTGGTGGTGTTTGATCCACCCCACCCAAATGAGCATGTCATAACCAGTGTGCCATTTCGACCCGGCCGCCTACAGGTGACGCCACATCCCATTACAGCCTACGCTGATTTCGCAGAAGTAAACATAAGCTATGCAAAAACTCTACGGGGTGGTCGCACACTGTTGGCAACTCCAGAAGCGAGTATCGCTGTGGAATTAGAGCAACAAGGGCAGCCATTTGTTGTCTTTGGTTTTGCCGTGCAAGGCGGTGATCTACCGCTACGTCCAACGTTTCCTGTGCTGATACGTAATCTAGTGGATTATGTAGTGGGGAGAACATCATTTCCCGGTCGCTTTGTCTTTGGGGAGCCATTACTGCTCACGCCATCGTATCAGGTGGAATCTATGGAGATGGTAAATCCAGCAGGTGAAAATCAACAGATTACGGGACCGTTTCCTCATTATGGAGAACCCATTAGGGAAACAGGTATTTATGTCATCAAGGCACAAGAGCGGGTCTATACGACGGCGGTCAATGTTCCTGCCGTTAAAGACAGCCTCGCTATGCTAGACAGTATCCAAATAAGTGGAGGCCAGCTGGCTGCCAGTCAACAGGCGCCAGGACAATGGCCACTGTTGGCACCCTTACTTATGCTTGCTTTCAACCTATTGGCTCTGGAATGGTGGGTGGATCATCGTGGCTATTAACTTTTTACGTCCTTGGTATCTTTTATTATTACTACCAACGATGCTCCTCTTTGTGGTGGTCAGAGGTCGCACTCGCTATCCTGCGAAACTGAACCGCTGGGTATTACTGTTGCGATTGCTACTATTTTTGTTGGTGGTGTTAGCACTGGCTCGCCCTCATGTAGTTAAGACATATCATGGGTTACGTGTGGTTTTTTTGGCTGACCGTTCCGTTAGTGTCGAGTCAGCACCTGATTATACGACGTGGATTAATGAAAGCCTTTCCTACCAAAACAGTGATGACCAGGCAGCTGTTTTGGTTTTTGCTCAAGATAATCAGCTGGTGAAACCATTTACCATGGACAAGCTAGCGGGGGTGATGAGTGCAGATATTAACCGTGATCATACCGACATTGAATCAGCGTTACGTATGGCTGCCGGGCTTATTCCCGCCGATAGTAATGGCCGCATTGTGCTACTTACAGATGGGGTGGAAACAACGGGTGATAGTATCTCCTTTGCCAAGGCGCTCGGGGCTTCTCAAATACCCATTGATGTGCTTCCTTTGTCTGTGGTCAGTGGAGAGGACGTGGCAATCGTGGATGTTTCTCTGCCACGTAACACCTACCCCGGACAACAGGTGACGGTAGAGGTGGAAGTGGAATCTTCCATACATACACGGGCAAAACTATCCCTCTATTGGGGCGGAGGCTTAGTATTTAAAGATGAGATCTCCCTTACCGCGGGTCAGCAACGTTTCTCTCTTCCGGTGGAGGTCACGGGAGAGAGCATGGTGAAAGTTCAAGCTGAAGTGGATGCAGAGCAGGATACGCAAGGTAGAAATAACACCATGGCGGGGATAACGTTTGTGGACGCACCCCCGCGCGTATTAATGGTGGAAGGTGCACCGGGTAAAGGGCAGTACCTCCACGATTTGTTTGTCCTTGGTGGCGTTGAAGCGCATAGTGTCACGCCAAGTCAACTATCAACATCTCCATCGGCATTGGCAGGATATCGCGCCATCTATCTCGTTGACGTACCAGCCTATGTTCTGTCTGTTGAGCAGCAGCAAAATCTGGAAATATTCGTGCGAGTAGTGGGTGGAGGTCTTGTCGCCGTGGGTGGCAAAAACTCTTTTGGCTTGGGTCTCTACCAAGATACCCCTTTAGAAAAACTATTGCCCGTTGCTATGGAAGTGGAAAACGAAGAGGAATTACCTGGACTTGATTTGGTGCTGGTGATTGATCGCTCAGGAAGTATGACCGGCGATAAATTAAATATGGCAAAAAATGCTGCCATTGTTTCGTTGGATATATTAAAGGAGCGGGATAGGCTGGGTGTCATCACCTTTGATGACACGTATTACGTGAATCTTCCCCTCACAGAAGTGGCGAATAAAAGCGAACTTACGGGTATCATAGAAAAAATCGCCATTGGTGGTGGTACCGTAATTCATCCTGCCTTGGAGGAAGCGGTACAACAATTGAGCGAAGGAGAACGCGCCAAGCAGATTATACTACTGAGTGATGGCATGGAAGGTGCTACTGTTAATTATGGGGCACTCTTAGCACAGATGAGCGATTTAGGTATCTCCCTCTCCACCATTGCTTTGGGTAGTGATGCGGACACTAGCCACATGCAGATGCTTGCAGAAAACAGCAATGGACGGTTTTATTTGGTTCCCCATAGTGCCGATTTACCCGCTGTATTTCTGCAAGAGACCGTCCTGGCGGGTGGCGATTACCTAGTGGAAGAGGAATTTATGCCAACCATTGTACATCCTGACGCTAACACGTTGCATAACAATACGCCGCGCTTTACTGGTTATGTGGCGAGCACTGCCAAGCCGCTGTCGGAAATATTACTGCTAACCCACCGCGAGCATCCGTTATTGGCGCGTTGGCAATATGGGCTAGGCCGTACCATCGCTTTTACCAGTGATGCGAGGGGGTTATGGAGTGAAGAGTTTATTAAACACCCTCGTTTTGCTGATTTCTGGGCCGATACACTCGCTTGGGTCGCTCCCCGCGGTGGTGAAGGTGGAATGGCATTGGACGTTGGCCTCCAGGGTGACAGTGCAGAAATAACGGCACTGGTGGGGGAACCATTACAGGATGGTGAAAAGCTACTAGTAACTGTGGCCGATGAAGATTTCCAGCAACAGGAGTTGGAACTTCTCCCTTCAGGTAGCGGGCGCTACCGTGCTACACTGGAGCAGATCAACCAAGGTGTATATATCTTCAATACCCGACGTCAACGAGATGAAGTGGTGAGTGAACAAGTTGTTAGTGGCTTTGCAGTTCCCTATTCAGCTGAATTTCGCATCCCTAGTGGCAGTGGTGGAAACGATTTACTATCAGTACTTAGCGAGGGCACCGGTGGCCTTACCCTTACCCGTCCCCAGGACGTATTTCGAGCACCTCTTGAACCTGCGCGCCGTTTTGTGGCGTTGGGCCACTGGTTTTTGTTGGCTGCAGTCTTACTATGGCCCCTTGATGTTGCCCTTCGCCGCTTTGGCACTGTGCCAAGCATCCCCATCCATTTTCGCCAAAAAGCAAGTACACCTGTTGTTACAGAAAATAATACTGCTCGAGAGGCAATGGAACAGCTACTGGCAGCGAAAAAAAAGAAGAAATAGGATCAGAGGTAACAGAATGATTACACTTTCCTCCTTCTTGTTTATGCGAGAGGGATTGTAGTTAGTTGCCGAGAATAGACTACATGCTCTACTCATAAATTTGAGCAAAAGTATATTGAAAAACTAAACTAAATTGGTAGCGTTTGCGTATCGCTTATTTTTCGAGCCAATTTTTCGCGGTATGTTTAGTAGTAAAAAGTTATTGCGCAACTAGGGTTACATGTAGTATACTTTTACTAACAATTACATATTGAGTTACAGGTGCCCTTTAGCAAGGGAGAATAGGGAATCGGGTGTGAATCCCGAGCGGACCCACCACTGTAAGAGGAGGCCACACAAATGCCACTGGGTAACCGGGAAGGCGTGTACGCCGATGAGTCTGAGTCAGGAGACCTGCCAGTAACGAAACTTACGTGAATGACGGTAAAGTTCATGGCTAGTTGCTATAGAGCACTGGTCATGAACTTTTTTCGTACTGATCCAGTACTGACAGCGTGCTAGTGATCACTTTATTGCTCTTAAAATGGGAACCGCTTAGACAGATAATATGTGTTGTAATACTGAAAGTAAAAGGGGAGTACCCATGGATCATTTAATCAATATTGCGACGGATACAGAAACCATGAGTTGGTTTAACAATGATTGGGCCCAGATTCAAGCATTGGTGGATCGCCATGGACTTGATGGTTTAGAAATTTTTGTAAGCCCGGCATTTCCACTACAAGACATTCCCGCATCATTGGTCACGGGTGTACATCTGCGTTACTTTCCCATCTGGCTTGACTTTTGGCGGGAAGATAAGCAAGCATTATTGAG
>JANKMV010000168.1 GCA_024650095.1 Bacillota bacterium
TTTTTAACCAGATATGAAATTGAGAAATTTCCTCCTGCAAAATTTGGCGTGCTTGTACCGCTTCCTGTTGTCGTTCCTGTAAGTTAGCATCAACCACAGCTTGTAGATCGTCGATATCATATAAATAAACATTTTCCAGTTCACCAACTTCAGGTTCAATATCCCGCGGGACGGCAATATCAATGAGGAAAAGGGGATTCCCGCCGCGCTCCCGCATAATCTGAGTGACTTCATGCGTACGGAGCACATAGTGGGGGGCACCGGTGGAAGAAATGACGATATCTGTATGTAGTAAACAGTCGTGTCGTTTTTCATAATATTCTGCTCGTCCACCATAGGAGGCGGCTAATTTATCGGCATGCTCCTTGGTACGGTTGATCACCACTACCTGTTTAGCCCCTTGATCGTAGAGGTGGTGTAATGTGAGTTCACTCATTTTACCTGCACCAAGAATCATCACGGTACAGTCAGTTAGATTACCAAAACGTTTTTTTGCCAGCTCCACCGTAGCATAAGACACAGACGCGGCGTTTTTATTAATGGCGGTCTCCGTTTGTACGCGCTTGGCGGCGGTAACTGCTTGGCGAAATAATGCATGGAAGACACTACCCACGGTGCCGGCTTCAATCGCTTTGGCGTATGCATCTTTAACCTGGCCTAGAATCTGCGTCTCCCCTAGTATCATGGAATCTAAACCCGCAGTAACCGTGAAAAGGTGAGCAACAGCGATTTCCTGTGTATGGATATATAGATTGGGTCGAATGGCCACTGTGTCAATTCCTTTGATTTCTGTCAACATCTTCATAATAGTACGCAGAAGCAATTGCTCATTATCAGCTGCTGCGTAAATCTCCGTTCTGTTGCACGTGGTTATAATTACGCATTCGGAGATGGCTTCACTACCCTGGCAAAAAGCCAGTGATTGCGTTAATTGGCTACCTGAAAAAGATAATTTTTCGCGCAGTTCTACGGGGGCGGTTTTATGATTAATGCCGATCAGGACGACTTTTGTCAACGGTAACACCTCAATAGCATGGTTTTTTGCAGCTTCAAATGAATCCCTCCATTTTTAGCAAAGCTGGAGTCTTCTTATCTTCTAAATCTTGTGCCTCTTGGAAGGAATATGTTCACACCTACTTCCCTACTTCGTGAATAATGGTGCGAATGGATCGAAGTAGGTTACATAGATCACTTTTCTACTTTAGAGTATACCACCCACTCTATTTTCTTAGTGAATAGTCTGTGACTAAAAGTAAAACTTTTTACGAACATCTATTCATCTCCCTTTCCCTCTTCCTGTCTTGCCTAGTTATTTTAATGTGTTCAGAGCATCAATGAGGGCTGCGTTATGGGCGTGGGAGCGAACCGCGACGCGTACGTAGCGTTTCTCAAGTCCCGCGTAGCTGCCACAATCGCGCACAAGGATTTTTTGTGCCATGAGTTGATGTTGCAACACTTGTGAAGGAGTGGTTGCGCTTTCGATAAAAATATAGTTGGCAGTGGGGCGATAAGGGCGAATGCTGGGTATAGCTTGCAGAGCAGTATAAAAATCATGAGCGAGCTGAGTGATGGTTTCCACTGTCTGGTTTATAAAGTGTTCATCACGAAGCACAAATTCACCAGCCAGTTGCGCCAAAGCATTTACACTCCAGGGGTCTTTCAAATTTTGCATTGCCGCACACACAGCGTCCGGTGCAGCAAGAAAACCAAGACGCAGACCGGGGATAGCGTACATTTTGGTCATGGAGCATAGTACAAGTACATTGTCCGGAGCTTCTGTTAAGAGTGTACGACTATGCCACTGGGGATGAAATTCAAGAAATGCTTCATCTACTATGAGATACGCACCCACTTGGGCACAAGCTTCGCTGACAGTTAAAACATCAGCACGTGTAGCACCCGCACCCGTAGGATTGTTGGGGTTGCAGAGCATCACCAACGCAGGACGTTCGCGGACAATTTGGCTACAAAAGTCATCTATCTGTAGCGCGAAATGGGCTGCATGTTGCAGCTGGTGATATCTTGCAGCTCTACCCGCAGCGTTTGCTGCCTTTTCATAGAGTGTAAAGGTAGGTGCCGCCAGGAGCACGGGACCGTCCGGCAACGTGCGCATCAGTAAATAGATGAGCTCACCCGCTCCGTTTCCCACGATAATGGAGTGGCGAGGCTGATAACGACGCTTAATGGTAGCACAAAGCTTGCGACAAGCCGGGTCAGGATAGGTCGAAACAGCATCAAGATTGTTGGCGACGTAGGCAAGCAAACCCGGTGGTTGACCCAACGGATTGATATTGGCACTGAAATCTATAATCTCCTCTGGGTCAAACCCATAGGCTTGCGCTGCTGTTTGCAGGTCACCACCGTGCCCAAAGGGATGTAAGCTCGTTCTCTCTTTCATAGAACATCCTCCAATTTCATTATTCTAATCAGTCAACCCTTTACCATATAAACAACCAAAGCACGTACTGCCAAGCCAAAAAGTAAAAATACGGCAGAGGTTACCCGCATAAGGATGGCAGCACTGCTGATATCATCGGTATTTGGTTTGCGTCCCTTACTCCACAGCAGGGGTCTGCTCGTGGTGTAACCAAAGTAGCGGTTTTCGCCACCCAAGGTAATGCCCAACGCCCCTGCAGTTGTAGCTTCGGCAAAACCACTGTTTGGACTGGGATGATTACGACTATCGCGCCACATGGCACAGACGGCAGTGCGTACGTTTAAACGTAAAAAAGCGGCCGCAATCAGCATGGCAGGGACAGTCAGGCGAGCGGGTAGCCAGTTTGCCACATCATCCAATTTGGCCGCAACTCTGCCCAAATATAAATAGCGATCATTCTTATAGCCAAGCATGGAATCCATGGTATTAATGGCTTTATACAGGAGGGCTAGCGGTGCACCGCCAATGAGGGCATAGAAGATGGGTGCCGTCACACCATCCACTGTATTTTCTGCAATTGTCTCCACGGCAGCACGGGCCACTTCATGTTCATCCATGGCCGCTGTGTCGCGTCCCACTACCATGGCCACAGCTTGGCGAGCCGCCGGCAAATCATGGCTACGTAGAGGAACAATGATGGCAGCGGCAGCTTCATGAAGACAACGTGCCGCCAGCGTGGTGGCGAGTAATAGCACCGTTACCACACTGCCTACGAGTGGGTGCAGCAATGAGCTGCCATAAATAAACAGCCACGCTGCAAAAAAGCTAACGGCAAGAACGATTACAACAAGGAGTGCCCCAACAAGCATGAGTTGATGGCTAGAAGAAGCTGGTTTTCGCAAACGATCTTCTAAAGCTGAAATCAAATGACCGATTTTTACCACCGGGTGGGGGAGCCACCGCGGATCGCCCATAACTGCATCTAGCAAAAATGCCCAGACAATTAGCATGGTGTAGCTCGCCTTGCATATTTGGTGCAGTTGGTCACCAGGCGTTGTGCCATGGTGGGCTGACCTAAAAAGTGTAAGTGAATGTAGGAGCCAACACAATTATGAATGCGCTCACCTATGTGGCTTTTCGTTGAGCGATTTAGAAAAATGGGCGTTGTCCCTACATCTTCCATGTCGGACCAGTGGAACTCATGGCCACGACAGCTTTCCTGCGGCAATAACAAATCATTGTTTGGGGTACCTGCCACTTCCACATAGCCTAAGGCACGCCGACCGCTACGCATGACTGCGCGACCGGGAAAGATACCACACATGGGGTACGTTTCACCTGCAAAGGTCGTTAAAGAATGAGATAAATACATATAACCTCCACATTCGGCATAAACAGGCATTCCATCTGCCACTTTTTCTTTTATCACTGTGCAAAGGTGGCGATTGGCAGCCAATTGGCTGGCATACATTTCTGGGAACCCACCGCCTAGGATGAGGCCATGGCAGTTGTGCGGGAGTTCTTGATCATGAATTGGTGAAAACGGCACCAACTCCGCACCATATGAAGCAAGAAGATTGAGGTTCTCTTGGTAGTAAAAATGAAAAGCTTCATCCTTGGCGATGGCAATGCGACATGTTACAGGAGTAGACTGTACAGGAAATACCTTGTGCGTCATAGGGGGCAAAGCGCTTGCACTGGCCGCGGCAGCCAAGAGGCTGTCTAAATCCAGGTGCGCTTCGGCCATGTCCGCCAACTTTTCTACTAATATTTGCAGATTATCTGTTTCCGTAGTGGGCATAAGACCCAAATGACGCTCCGGGATGGAAATGGTTGTATCATTGGGTAACCACCCTAGGAGCGGGATCTGTACGTGATGGGTTACAGCCTCTGCTAATATCTGATAATGGCTAGCGCTACCCACATGGTTAAAGATTACGCCCGCAAAATTAACGTCCCGATCAAAATGAATATATCCACCGATGAGAGCTGCAGCACTGCGGGCCATTTTGGCGCCGCTTGCCACTAAAACAACGGGCGTGTCAGTGATTTTTGCCACGTGAGCAGAACTGCCGAGTTCTCCTTCATTTTTTCGACCATCATAGAGTCCCATCACGCCTTCAATAATGGCGATGGCATCTGAGGGGACCCGACGTTGCAACGTTTCCAGCACTTGTGCAGGTGGCACCATCCAACTATCCAAATTACCAGCCGCTACGCCAGCAGCCGCTGCATGAAACCCTGGGTCAATATAATCCGGCCCTACTTTAAAGGGAATAACCCTCTGACCACGACGCCTTAATGCCGCGATAACCCCAGCAGTAATGGTGGTTTTACCCACACCGCTGTTGGTGCCGGCTATCAGCAAACGCTTCACGCACTAGCCTCTTTCTGCGCAATAGCTAACCGGACCAGAGCGTTAACAATGGCAGCGGCTACGGTGCTGCCCCCTTTTTCACCACGAATGGTAATCCAAGGGAAGGCAAAAGTAGACAACCACTCCTTTGATTCCGCCGCGCCCACAAAGCCCACAGGGGTGCCAATCACCAGGGCTGGGTTAGCAACACCTGAATCCACAGCCTCTAACAGAGCAAAAAGGGATGTGGGCGCATTGCCGATGACAAAGATCCCACCGGTGGGGCAGGTAGCCACAGCATGCGTCATGGCAGCCGTAGCCCGCGTCGTACCTTGCGTCTTAGCAAGCGTAACGATCTCAGGATCATGAATCAAACATGATGGCACAATGCCTAACGACTCTGCGCCTGCACGATTAATACCGGAACGCACCATTTCCACATCACAGAAAAAAGGTTCTCCCGCAAGCAACGCGGCGACCCCCGCCTCCACTGCATTGTCACTAAAGGCCATGATGGCAGCAAAGGTGCTATCTCCTGTAGTATGCACGACTCGTTTTACCACGGGTTTTTGTCCCGCATTAAAGGGGAAGCCGTGTAAGCGATCCTCAATAATCGCCATGCTCTTTCTTTCTATTTCCAGTGGATCT
>JANKMV010000169.1 GCA_024650095.1 Bacillota bacterium
CCGTGAGCTTTTCCATCCCTCACGTTACAAAACAGTGTAGGCAGGTCTCCTGGCTTGGTTTCATCAACGAGCACGCCTTCCCAGTAATGGTGGCTATTGCGCTCATCTCCGCCTTACAGTGGTGGGTCCGCCCGGGCTTTCCACCCGGTTCCCTATTCTCCCCTCACGGGGCACCTAACTATTTTATTTCTATGTTTATAATACCACAAATCTTACATTTTTCCTGCTTGTTAATCCGCGCTAGAAAAATATTTGTAGACGGAAGTTTCGTGCTTTACACCTCCCCCTGCATAAGTTCACTACGCCGCCAGCCCTTAAGCGTCCACAACGGTGTTGCCGTCACAAATTGGACGATTAAGGCAGCCGTTTTCTCCATCTCTTCCACCGCACTAATTTCCAGTTGCGCCACTACTCTCTTTACTAATTCCAACGGTTCTAAACCATTTTTTATTAGCGATGCATACTCCAAGAAAAGTGCTAGCGCTAAATCATGATCGTGTCCACAACGGTCTTCAAGCCAATTGTAAAAAGCTCGTTCATGTTCTGACCATAGTGAGGTATAATGATCTGAAACCACAGCAGCAGCTTCATGCTCGTTGACAGGTCGAAAAATAAGTTCACTCTGCTTTGCCTGTTCAGTGAGCACCCACTCGCTATCATCCACGTCAAAGTCAAAACAGATGTCATCCGCAAATTCAAAAACATACCGACTCCCATCATCAAGCGCTGTTTGTGCCAAGAGGGTGCGGAATTCCTCCTTAGCTAAACCGCCAGCCAAGCGCACCTCTACCTGCTCATATAAATCTGCCCAGCGCATGGCACCGTAATAATACATCAGCCCCATTACACATGCTAGAATTTGCTTTCGCTTCTCTTCTGTAATCATAATCACTCCTTTAATTAAGCTGCTACCTACGTAATTAAATTTCCCACTAGCACATTCCTGCCCATAGCCAGAGCCACGCGATAATTAAGATACGCTACTTCCTCTGCTATGTGAAAATTTGTAACCCTATTGGATATCGATATTTTTATGGAAATTGAAGGTTCACACAAAATTAAGTAGTGGGAATAGATAACGTGAGCATACCTTAAATCACTACTATAATTTCCATAAGAATTAATAATACCCAATTTATGCCATTGACAACCGACAACCTGTATATTAATATTAGATTGTCGGTTCAAGGAGGTCACACGAGGTTGGCACTTATTACTAAAGATTTAGCGCGGTACGAACAAATTGCCCTGATCTTAGCTAGAGATGTTACAAAAGGTGTTTATAACGAAGGAGATAAAGTCTCCGGACGTTCAACTCTTGCGGGTAAGTATAATATTTCCCCTGAAACAGCACGCAAAGCATTAGCGCTGTTACATGCCAAAGAGGTCGTTAATGTGGTCCCCAATAGCGGCACAACTATTATCTCGCGCGTAGCCGCCCAGGATTTCGTCGACGGCTTTGAGGAACACAGTGCATTGGAGGCGATGGAACGCCGGCTCAGCGGACTTATTAAAGAACGAAATATCCTAAATCATGATATTGAAAAATTAGTTAAAGAGATCGTTGGTTTTAAAGCCGGGATATTAAAAAATATGCAAGATGCCGAAGAAGTTTTAGTGAGCCCAGGTTCACCACTTATCGGTCAAAGCGTGCATGAAGCGCAGTTACGCACCATTACGGGTGTAACCGTTACAGCTATTCGGCAAGATGGTCATTGGTTTGTTTCACCGGGAACAGATCTTGAATTAGCTGTGGGGGATATTCTTTTGGCCATGGGGCCGAGGCAGGCAGTTGATCACCTGCGGCAATTAGCGGCAGGTTCAATATGAAACCAAAGCAATAGTAGCATAATTCTTTAAAGAGAGGTAGGGAGGACTTTGGTTCGATTTGAACAAGTTAGCAAAAAATACGATAACATTGAAGTCGTAAAACGTATCAGTCTAGAAATTAATGAAGGAGAATTAGTCACATTAATCGGCCCAAGTGGCTGTGGTAAAACAACCACATTAAAAATGATCAATCGCTTAATTGAGCCTAGTAATGGCACAATTTACGTTAATGGGGAGGATATCCTCAAGCAAGATCCAGTCCAATTACGACGCGGTATTGGCTATGTTATTCAACAGATCGGTCTTTTTCCTAACATGACAATTGCACAAAACATTGCAGTGGTAGGGAAATTACAGGGATGGTCGAAAGAAAAAATGCTAGCTAGAGTGAAAGAATTGTTAGACCTCGTGGGTATGGAACCCGCTAGCTATATGGACAGATATCCGAAAGAATTGTCCGGTGGTCAACAGCAACGTATTGGTGTACTCCGTGCATTGGCAACTAACCCCAATATTATTCTCATGGATGAACCCTTTGGTGCGTTGGACCCCATCACTCGTGAACAATTACAGGGAGAGTTGAAAAAACTACAAGCTCAGCTGCATAAAACCATTATTTTTGTTACGCATGATATGGATGAAGCCTTAAAAATTGCAGATCGTATTGTGCTTATGCGCGATGGTGAAATTGTGCAGGCAGCGGCACCCGATGAAATGCTACGTCACCCAGCAGATGATTTTGTGGCCAGCTTTATCGGCAAAGATCGCTTACTTCGTTCCCCCGACGAAGTAAAAGTTGAAGAAGTTATGATTACAAATCCAGTTACCATTGAATCCAACCGTGGCTTAGCTGAAGCGCTAGAGCGTATGCGTAATAGACGCGTTGATAGCCTCATGGTAGTGGATGATATGAATCGATTGATTGGCGTTATTACCATTAAAGCTGTTCAAGCCGGTCTCGATCAGGGTGGTCAACTCGGCAAATATGTAGCTGAGCATCCTGCAGCTGCCGTAATTGGGCAAACCGTACGCGAAGCCGTATACCTGATGGCCGAGCATAACGTAGGCTACTTGCCTGTTATTGATGAAAATGAGCAACTACAAGGGTTGATGACACGGGCCAGTCTCGTCGATATTTTAACAGATGTACTCTGGCCGGGACTCGATTCCCCCAATAGCCTACTCACTGCCACAGCCAAGGAGGAAAACTAAATGTTTGATAGTAGTTCCGTTATTTATAAAGTGTATATGTTCATTAGCAACGATCCATCACAATTTTTAAATGCACTCCAACAACACTTATTTCTCTTGGTCATGACACCTGTCTCCCTCGCCATTCTGGTGGCCGTGCCCCTTGGCATTCTTGCCACACGCTACAAATGGATAGAAAAGGTTGTCATGACTCTTACCAGTATCTTACAAACGATTCCCAGCTTAGCGTTACTCGCGCTGATGATTGTCATCGGTATGGGTATTGGTTATAAACCAGCCATCATGGCACTCTTCCTTTACTCCCTCCTTCCCATTCTCCGCAATACCTTTATTGGTATCAAAAATGTCGATCCTTTTCTAAAAGAAGCCGCCATGGGGATGGGCATGACGAATATGCAACGCTTACGCATGGTGGAGTTACCGCTAGCGTTTAGTGTTATTATGGGTGGGATTCGTACCGCTACTGTAATCTGTATAGGAACCGGTACACTTGCTGCCTATGTTGGCGCTGGTGGGTTGGGCGTCTTTATTGTCCGTGGTCTTCAATTGTTTAGAAACTACCTGTTACTGGTTGGGGCTGTACCCGCCGCCGTTATGGCGTTGTCGGCCGATTATTTACTCGGTAAGATTGAGTACCTCCTCATCCCGAGGGGCCTCAGAAGCGACTCTAGTAATAAGTAGATAGGCGCGCTTAATCGGTTCCCTCAGCGCGCGCTTTTCAATACTGGCAAGGAAAAGCGTACTCGTAATGGCTAGACACAACTAGATCAAGACGTAACGAGTCCGCTTTTTTTGTTGCCTTTTTCCTCAGACTTTACATGTTGTAAAGTATATAGAAGCAGTAAAAAAAACGAAAGGTCGTGATTTTAGAAATTGTTACATTTTAAGAGGAAGTCAAACCTAATTGTTGTGTTGGCCCTATCATTAGTGTTGTCGTTAGCCCTTGTTGGTTGTGGTGGAAATGGAGAAGGTGAAGGTGAAGGCGTTACCTTTAAGGTTGGTTCTCAAGGATATGCCGAGGTGGAAATATTGGGGGAAATCGCCAAAGCAGTCATTGAGGAAAAAACAGAGCATAACGTAGAACATGTTAGAAGCCTTGGCTCAGCGCTAGCTGGCCATGAAGGAACCGTCCGTGGTGATTTAGATATGTACACCAGCTTTACTGGTACGCTATTTTTAGGGATGTTTGAACAAACCCTTACCGATGAAAATAGAGACCCTGATAAGGTCTATCAATATGTATTTGATCGCTATTTAGAAGAATATAACATCTATGCTGTTCCCCCCTATGGTTACAACAATACGTACACCATTGCAGTACCAGAAGCATGGGCCGAAGAGAATAATGTAACGAAGCAAAGTGAATTAGCCCCATTTGCTGAAGATATGGTTCTTGCCGTAGACCAAACATGGAAAGACTATCCTGGTCAAGGTTATAAAGAATTTACCGAACTGTACGGTTATGAATTTAAAGATACTCCGCAAATGGACTTTGGTTTGATGTATCTATCCATTGATTCTGGCGATGTCGATGCCATCTGTGCGTACTCAACAGACGGTCAGCTAGTTGCACAAAACCTGCGAGTGCTCGAAGATGATTTTGGCTTCAATCCTCCTTACAATGGCATCCTAGCTGTCAATAATGATGTTATGGAAGAATATCCCGAAGTAAAAGAAGCTTTATCTGTTTTGGAAGGTTTAATTGACACACAACAAATGCAGACTCTAAACATGGCTGTCTCTGTAGACGAAAGAGAACCAGACGAAGTAGCAAAAGAATTCCTACAAGAGCAAGGAATTATCGAGTAAGCTACACCATTAGTAGACAAGCAGATAAAATGGGGGGGCTATTTCTACTGAAGAATGGCCCCCCATTACAATAATCATAACTATATATTTCCAAAAAAGAAAAGGTGTGATTTATAAAAGTGCTGTACTATAGTAAGAAATCAAATTTACTTATTGTATTGACCATATCACTGGTATTAGCGTTAGCCCTCGTAGGCTGTAATGGTGGCAATGGTAATGACGAAACTGAAGGCGTTACCTTTAAAATTGGTTCAGCTGGCTATGCCGAAGTAGAAATCACAGGAGAGCTAGCTAAGGCTATTATTGAGGAAAAAACAGCCCACACTGTGGAACATGTCAAAAATATGGGATTAGCATTAAGTCATGAAGCGGTGATAGGTGGAGACCTAGATATGTACACAAGCTTTACAGGAACTTTATTCTTAGGACTAATGGAACAAACACTAACAGATGAATATAGAGACCCTGAAAAGGTCTATCAATATGTTTCAGACAATTATTTAGCAGATTA
>JANKMV010000016.1:0-2217 GCA_024650095.1 Bacillota bacterium
CATCAGGCTCAGAAGATTCGCTTTTTGATGCCGGTACCTACACAGCAACGGTGAAAGGTCATAATGGGGATATAACAGTAGAGGTGGAGTTCGATAAATCATCGATCGTAGCTGTCAAGGTTTTAGACCACAGTGAATCTGCCGGAATTGCGGATGCTCCCATAGAGCGTATTCCGCAAGAAGTTGTTAGTGACCAAACGCTAGTCGTAGATACTATAACGGGTGCCACTGTAACTTCCAGTGCCATCTTGGCTGCGATAGAGGATTGTGTCGTTCAAGCGAATGGAGATGTAGCTGCACTTAAGGCTAATGGTGGAAATGGTACAGGACAATCGGATACTGAATTAACCACCGATATAGTAGTGGTGGGTGCCGGTGGTGCTGGTTTATCGGCGGCAATATCTGCGCAAGAGAATGGTGCCAGCGTTATCGTATTAGAGAAGTTAGCTATGGTTGGTGGCTCTACAGCGCGCTCTGGCGGCGGCATTTCTGCCACAGGCACAAAATTTCAAGAAGAACTAGGGATAGAAGATACGAAAGAGTCCTGGATGGATCTATGGGTAGAAAGGCAAGCTGTCAGTAACCCAGATGGCAAATACCCCGATTATACTATTGTAGATAAGTTTATGGATGCAGCCGTTGTTACTACAGAATGGTTAGTCGATTATATCGGCCACGAATATGGACGGATCGAAGGGTTTGGTCTTGATCCGGTAGAAAGAATTCACTTTCCTGCCGGGGAAGGCGGCGGCGGGGCCGTATTAATACAAAACATGGAGAAGTTTGCCCTAGATAAAGGGATAGAAATATTGACAGAAACTGCAGCTGTGGAAATTATCATTGCTGAAAATGGTAATGCAGTTGGTGTAATTGCAGAGGGTAAAGAAGGAAAGGTAACAATTAACGCTAAAAAAGTAATTATGGCTGCTGGTGGCTTTGCCAAGAGTGAAGAACTATTAACAAGGTTTGTTCCGGAGGCAGCGGGGTCTGCCGAGTTAAGTACAGCTGGAGCCGGTAGTACCGGTGATGGCATCTTGATGGCAGAAGAAGTTGGAGCCGCATTGTATGAGGAGCCCTGGGTAATGGGTGTAGGTATAGCTACGAAAATAGATGGCACAGGTTCCTTAGGTTTTGACTGGACTAAACTATATGTTAATGGTGAAGGAAATCGCTTTAGCAATGAAGAAATGCACTATGCGATCGCAACAAATGATATTATTGCGCAAGATGAACCATGGTTAATACTGAACGCAACTGAAGCGAATGAAGGTGTTGTCACTGCTCTAGAAGATGCGATGCCAAGTGATGAAATCGCTAAAGGGGATACATTAGAAGCGTTAGCCGAGGCCATGGGTGTTCCTGTTGATGCTTTCGTGCAGACCATAAAAACATTTAATGAAGGTGTAAAAACAGGTAATGATGCTATGGGTAAACATGCGAATTATTTAGTCGCTGTCGACACAGCTCCATACTACGCAATTAAGTTATATCCCCGTACCATGGGTACGTTTGCCGGTGTTAAAACCAATGAAATATACCAGGTAGTACGTGAAGATGGAACAATAATTAACAATTTATATGCTGCAGGAGAAAATGCAAATAAAGTGATATATAATCAAGTATATATGTCTGGAAGTGCAGTTCAATTTGCCCTAACCAGTGGACGTTTAGCCGGAGAGCACGCTGCACAAAATTTAAACTAGAAGCTTTATAGTAAGATATGCTCCCCTTAAGGATAGGCAGATAAAAGATCTGTTACTCAAGGGGAGCTTTTTATGTAGGTACGTTACTACTTTCCGTTTTGCTGCTGGCATGTTATACTATTCTCAAGGAGAAACACGAGGCAATATCAGCATAGCTGAGGAGGATAATAATGAGGATTGGTGAGTTTTCTAAACTTCATGGTATCTCGTCAGATACAATCAGGTACTATTTAGATATGGAATTACTAGTTACTGAGAAGCAAAGTGGTCAGTATAAATTTAAAAAATCAGACAGCAAAGACCTTAAGAGAATTATAGAATTAAAAGAGTTACATTTTTCATTAATTGATATACAAAAGATTTTAACTCTACAAAGACTAAGTGGTACGAATACAACCCAGTTCCGCAAGCTCTATATCTCATTTTTGGAAAAGAAGCAAAAAGAAGTAACTATTGAGCTTAGTAAATATGAAAAGATTGATGGTTCATTAACTGAAAAAATCAAGCAATTAAA
>JANKMV010000016.1:2227-14457 GCA_024650095.1 Bacillota bacterium
AGAAAATTAGGTGTACCAATGGGCTCCTTAAGCATATTGGCATGTCCGTTATGCAAAAATTCATTGCATGTATCAAATGGAGTGATTGAAGACAACCAGATAGTTGATGCAGATATTTACTGTGCATGCGGTTACCACTCAACAATACAAGATGGTATTTATGTAGATGAAGCTGCACTGAGAGAGAAAAAACTAAATGGCGAAAAAATGCCGACCAAAGAAGAATATATGGAAAAAGCTTCAAACAGTTTTATTAATTTCATGTATAAGGGTATTACAACGTTAATTGAGCAAATTAATAATTATGGAAAAGAAACGACGTATATTATGGAGCTTAATAATTGTGTTGGATTTTTCCTATTACAATATATAAGATTTCTCCCTCGCAAATCAACATATATATTAATTGACTATGATAAAGAAAGAATCAAGCAATTAAAAATTGATTTGGAAATGCACTATGAACATGATAATTTTATTTTTTTATGTTGTGATATCCATCGACTCCCCATAGCTAGAGCCAGTATTAATGTAATGGCAGATTTTTGGATGACTAAATCATATGCAGAATCAACTGGAGAATTTTTGCCAGATAGAGTATTGCCGTTATTAAAAGAAGATGGGCTATTTGTTGCGTCTTTTCAAGGCATCGAAAAGAATGTAAGCAGTAATAACAAGTTCATGTCAGCTAATTATTTAAAACCCGATGTAATCGTAAACAAACTTTCAGCACATAACCTTAAAGAAGTAAACTTTATTGAAACACAACCTATTGTGGAAGACAATCCATATAATAAGGACATCCAAGGTGTGGAAATATATCAAGCAATATACGCGGGCACAAAAAATAAACAGCGTGCTGCATATAACAAAGTGGTCAGGATTAAATAGGTGTGAAAAGAAGAGTAAAGCGAATAGGGAATCATGATGGCTCGCCCCTCACAATGAACATTTGTTCTGTTGTGAGGGGCTTTATGAGTCCATAGAGAGAAGTACCACTAATTGATGCTGCATTGGAAAAGACAAAAGTAATAGTGTAACAGGACGGATAAAAATAAAAATAAAGGTCGCAGCTTTGGCTCGTATGTATTGACAAATGGCCACTTTCTGCTATACTAGTATATATAAGTAGATGCAAGTTCTTGCGTGGGCTAGTTAGTTTTTTCACATGATCATACTAGGGGAGTGAGCGATAATGAAAAACATGCGTTGGGTAGGGCTTGCTTTATTTATCATGACTGGAATTGGACTCGTTGTAAATTCATCATGGGGGCAGACTTCTGCATGGGTCGTATTATTGGTGATGCTCGCAGTATGCTATACGTATGGGTTGCTAACCCATTGTACAAATCACTTATCATGTGTAAAAGAAAACACAATGCCATCAACCAAAAGTGCATTGCTTATCATATTTCTGGCCACATTTGCTGCCTCATTAACCTGGTTCTTAAATCATGAGATGGGCTTAGGGCCAATTGTTGCCAGCGGGTTAGTCGGAGTAATGGCAGGCTCACTGCTTGCTCCAGCGCATGCGGGGCCGGTTTACACAGCCTCTTTTGTGGGAATGTCAGCGAGTCTAGTTGTCGCAAGTTTATCCTTATCTATCGTTACAGGCTTTGTTGTCGGAGTGATAATTGTAGCCACGATGCCTGTCTTTGCTGGTATCGGGGGCAAGGGTGGGACAACAGCTGCTACAGCCGTCGTTGTTACCCGCACATTTTTGAATTATTTTTCATCGTAGGGTACTTACTTCAGAGTGATGGAGGGGATTGAAATGACAGATGTACTATTAGTTGTTTTCGTTTCTATTCTTGCGGGGACTGCAACATACTATATTGGTAATATAATGAAAAGGAGCTCCGTTCTTGGTTCGGCGCTTGTCGTCTTAGCGAGTGGTATTGTTTTTCCAAGTCTGTTTGGCCCAATTGGATCAACACTGGCTGTTGTGGCTGCTACGGCTTCGTATGCAGGGATGGTATCCAAGGAAAATGTAACCTCTCTTTTTGAAATGGTTCTTGTGGGCGCTATAACCGGGCTCATTTTTATCGCAGCCACACCCGCTTTCTTAGGTGTGGGTGGTAAGTTAGGTACAATCGCTGCCATATCCTGTTTAAGTTTTCGTGGTTTAAAACAAGTATTGTTTTCACTGTCAGCTAAGATGAAGGGCAAGACAAATAAAAACGAACAAATGGAGCTTGCTGGACTTACACAGCAACGATCTCGCGTAGCATAACTAAATTGATTAAAATATAAGGCTCGACTGTTGTTTTGATAAACAGTTGAGCCTTATTTGTACAGCTAGTAACTATTTGCGAGCATGTCTTGCCAGGGAAGGAATAAATGCTATATTATAGGGATAAAGGTGTCAAAAAATGGGGTTGGGAAATGAAAACGGTAGCTGGTATTGGCAAGAAGATTGTTACTGTAACAGAAATTCAGGAATACTTTACGCTAGAGAAGTACTCACAGCTTGTGGAGAGGGTTACTAAGCTGGTTGGGGAAGGTACTTTACGTGGAGTGAAGGCGAGTGGGTCTAATGGCATGGTGCCTGCTTTATACAATAAGTATAGGGTGCACGTTACGGTTGATGATTTATCCTCTTTGGCGGAAGAGATAAACTATAGTTTTCCGCTACAGTTTAAGCGAGATTACTATTTGTGTAATTTGGAGAAGTACCGCGAGGATAAAGAGCGGATAGAAAAGTTGGTGGCATACTTTAGGACGTATAAGTTTTTGGCTGAGCCGATGGCCATTAATGAACGAAGTTTTGCCATTTGGGGTGAGGAAAAATTTTTAAAAGAGGGCAGAGGACAGGCTATTTTAAAGAATGTGGGTTTATCGTTAGAGGACGTACATGTTTATCTAACCCCTGAGCCGTTTGTTTATTTTTCCTGTCATAGGGAAAATGCGCAGGTACTGATTATTGAGAATAAGGATACCTGGTATACGATGAGGAAGTTGATGCTTACCGGGCAGGTTTTGTTTTTGGGCCAACCGATCGATGCTATTATTTATGGTAGCGGTAAGACGATTGAGAAATCGTTGGCGGATTATGAGCATACTGTGGAAGAACATCTACTGAAGCCGGCGGCATTATACTACTGGGGAGACCTTGATTATGAAGGGATTGCTATTTATGAGCGGCTTAAAAAAAGGTATGGCGAGAAGTTTACGATAGAAATATTTGCAAACGCCTATCAGGCGATGGTGGATCTTGCTTATGGTAGGGAGCTGCCTACGTCTAAAGATAAGCAGAATAAAAATAGTGGGGATATTTTCTTGCAGGAAGTGGCATCCCCCTATGGTGAAAAGATTATAAGCATACTGCAACGTGGCGCCTACATTCCTCAAGAAATAGTGAGCTATCATACGTTAAGCGAGGCAGAGACTCATGTATGATTTTTTAAACAACTTCCATAAACGGATGGAAAAGCTCTCTTATTCCTTTTTGATTGACAGTAAAGTTTCTACGTTAACGACCTTTAAAGACTACTTTACAAGTCTCGAGCTGATCAATGTAGTTTATAGCCTCATGTGTTTTGTGCTCGATCGATCTTTAAAGGATGAGGAATGCACTTTACGCAATATGACGACTTTGCTAGAGGAGCTAGCCGCTACGTATTACGACAAAGTGTTGACTGAAGAGGAAGCGCATGAAATCACGCGCTTTATTGTCTATAAGATTTTACGAAATGATGGTAAGCCTTTTATTTTTACCACCATTGACTATGCCAGTGGGGAACAGAAAATTTTTGATTTTCACCTTTTGCAGCAAAAGACTTCAAAGGTGGACAAAAATAAGAGTACCTTTATGCTCACCCAGGAGGGGTACAGGCTTTTGTTAGGCGCGTTAGAGGTAGATGAGAAAACGCAGATTGATATCAATCAGATGATTTTAGAGTTAAGCTTAAAAAAGAAGAACTTTTCTCAGGGACTTTTGGCCGTTGAAAGCCTGAGTAACCTTATCACCGCGCAAATTAATGTCTTACATAGTTTTATCTATCAAACGCGAGAAAATATCTTTTCCATCGAGCAAAAAGCATTTGAAGATAATTACGTCAGAAATATTACTGTTTTACGAGAACAGAATAAGAAGTTTGATGAACTTAAGGAAATAGTCATCATTGAAGAAGAGCGACTACAGCAAGCACAGGGGGAAATTACACAGGATAAGTATAATTCCCTCAAGCAGTTGGCGAAGATAAAAGAGTTTTTGACCTCCATCTCGTTTAAGGCCGGTGAACTGATTAACCGTCACTTCTATTTCAAAGAAGAATATAAGCGGGCACTAGAAGAATCCGGTTACTATTACAGCAATAAAAGAATCAACATCAAAGAGGATTTAATTAAACCACTTGAGCAGGATGCCGCCAAACTTGGTCGTATCTATAAGCTATTTAATCCTTTATTTAGCGCAAGTTTGCCTAAAAGATTTAATATCAATACTATCTTTAACGAACAAAAGCTGTATTTGCGAGATGATGATGACGATGACGTTATGATCGGCGAAGAAGCGGGAGAAGATGTTGAGCAGGCGCTGCGGCAGAAGAATAAAGAGGAGTATCGTGGTATCATTTCCTCTTTGCTTTTATTTTTAGTGGATCATAAAAGTACGGATCTCAAAAGCATGATTGACAGTTACGAGCATAGAAGCCGTGAGGAGTATAGTAGGCTTGTGCCCTCCGTGAGAAAACTTTCCGAGGTTTTTATTGAACTGCTGAGGATTGGCACGATCGAGATAGAGGAAATGCTAAAAGAGCAAGAGATGGCCTATGATAACGATGAAATAGAGTTTGACCTGCGGGCGTTGCTGGTTGAGGAAATAAATGAGAAGCACAGACTTCTACCCCTTACGTCCCTTGCCTTTAGTAGAGCGGACGATGGGGAAAAAATTACCGTACGTGAACAGAAAACGGCTGAGTTGGGCGACGATTTTATTGCTGTAGAAACTTTACGGTGCCCAAATATTATGATGAAACTGGAGTAGGTAGAGCGATGTATACGTTAGAAGATATTAGAATAGCAATGCGACTTTATAATTATCTGTTGGTACATGGCCAGTTAACGGCCAAGGATGATAAGGAGCTTTATCATTGTTTTACAGAGGGCAATGTGAAAGAAATCATTGATGCTATTGAGGAAGAGGCTCAAGTTAGTATTAAAAGATTTGATGATACCATCTATCTTATCCCCGACGTGGATAATGATTTTTTGGGTTATAAAAGGGCGGAGCTAAAAAAAGAAATTTTTCCCAGGGGTGATTTGAGAAATATTGATTTGTTCCTCGCGATCTACATTATATTACAGCTGACAGCCGAGTTTTACAGTGGTAAGGGCAGTAATGTAAAGATGAGAGATTTAATTCAGCTAGGGGAGCTCGATGAAAAAGTAACCGAGAGGTTAGAAATTTTTTCCACCAGCCCCAGTACTGCCGTGGATGATGAAACGGGTTTAGCCATTACGGATATTGCTAAATACTGGTTTATGTTAACAAACGAAGATGATGCCACTATTTTTAAAACAAGAAGATGGTACATTAGCCAGGTGATGAGCTTTCTTAAAAAAGAAAATTTAATCAACATCCAGGATGAAACCGTCATCATCCCCACGGCCAAGTTTAACCGCCTCGCCGCCAATTATTTCTTAAATTACGAACGACTTGACGATATTAATAGAATCCTGACCGAAAGTAGGGGTGAAGAGGACTCCCATGCCTAAATTAAGCAAAACAAGGGTGATCAACCTTACCTATAATGATGGTAAAAGAACCATCTACAATGAATTGTTTGATTACGGCAATGGCAAGGATACGCTTTTTTCCATGGATAATGGCATCGGGAAAACAGTGCTGATCCAGTTTTTTATGCAACCCTTCATTCGTAACAAGCGAGAGCTGCAGGGTAGAAAGTTTGATGATTACTTTTCGGGCACTGCCCCGACCTATATTATGCACGAGGTGCTTTTAGACAATGGTGAAAACCTGTTAGTTGGTATGCTCATTAAAAAAGACAGCTCTGATGATGGCAGAAATAAGCTTAAAATTTTGGCATTTACGCATAAGTACACGAAGCCGAACAACTTTGATATTCTTAGTGCACCTTTTGTGGAAGAGAAACGAATTGCGAGTTTCTCTGAAAGTGAAGAAAAAATTAAGAAATATCAAAGTGGTAAGCTTAACTTTAAATATTATAATTTTAATGACAGTAGCAAGAAAACGGAGTACTTTGAGGATTTAAAGGCCTACAAGCTCGATTATAAAGAGTGGGAAGACATTATTAGAACCATCAACAACGACGAGTCCGGTCTCTCAAGCCTTTATGATAAGCATAAGACATCGGAAACGCTCCTCAAGCATGTGATCGTGCCATTGATTGAAAGTAAATTAAACGGTGAAAAGAATATCATCGCCTCAATTCGAAGTAATGTCAGTAAGTATATTGAAAGCTATAAAAAAAGTAAGGATTCCTTCATTGAAATAAAACTGCTCAAGGAATTCAAAGGGGACCTAGAGCCCATTACGGGGCTTTTGCAAGAAGGTGTCTTACAAGAGCAAAAGCGGGAGGCTTTACAGCAAAGGCTCTCTGCCATCGCCTTACTGTATGAAAAGGAATTATCTACGCAGGTTGCTGAAAAGCTCCACCACGAGCAACTGCGAGAGTCCTTACAGAGTGAGCTTATAGAGCTGGCCTATGAGGAGCATTCTCTAAACTACTACGACCTACAAGCCAAGGAAGAACGGCAACGGCAAGAGCTTTGGGACTTGCAGCAAGAACTTAGCAAGCAGGAACAGAAAAAGCAGGGACTCATTAAAGAAAAATACATCCAGGAATGTGCAGAGACCTACGAGGAGCTCAGCGTAATTGAGGGCAATTTGGCTGAAATCCGCGAACGAATTGCCAATTATGAAAAGGAAGACTCCGAAATTGCGCGCAACATTAAAAACTATAAGTTTAGCTTACAGCACCTTTATGCTGTGGCATTAACGGAAGCGCAAAATAAAGAAAAGGAGCTCCGTAATAATCAGGCAGGAGCAAAAAACGAGCGCGAAACAATTGTAAGGAAAAGTAGAGAGAACGATACGCAGCAAAAAGAAGCCATTAGACGTGAGGAGTCTTATAAAAATAGCATCAAAAATTTCGCTATGCTTGAGGCATCTTTTACGCAAAAATACCCCGATTTTGTCGCGACCAGAAACATTCTCTTAGATGAGTATGATGAAAAGGAGCTGGAAAGCTACCGCGTACACATTGCAGAGAGCATTGAGGATACGTCACAAGTAGCGGAACAATTAAATAACGAGGCTTCTTCTTTGCAACGTGCAAAAGTGCTTTTAGATAAAGACGTAAGCGAGAAGAGTGACCAAATGATGAATGTAAGGGTCGCACTTGCTAACCAAGAGAATGAGCTAAAAGACTTTGCGCGGGAGACAGAAAAGATTACAACCATATTGCGAATCAAAGACCTTGCTCCGGATCCGGTCTCACAACTACGTAAACTGGTGGAGCTTTTACAAAGTGAAAACAGTAAGTTGCAAAAGACATTGGCTAAAGAAAATGGTAAGCTCCGGGAAGTTGAAGATCTGATGCACAGGTATGAAACGGGTTTAATCCAGTTGCCAAAAGAGGTTATAGATTGCTTTGCCAGTAAGGGCATTGAGTTTCAATATGCCCTGCAGTGGTTGCAAAATTATCAGGGATCTCTAGAAGAAAAAGAAAACATTGTCAACAGCAACCCCTTTTACCCCTATGGCATTATCTTACGTGAAAAAGACATCAACCTCTTAAAAAGTGAGAGTTTAGATGTCTTCACATCCATTCCCATTCCCATCATCAATTTAAATGATCTAAACAACCACCCAGACACAGAAAAGCATAATGGCATTTTAACGATCCACAATCAAGACTTTCTCATTGCCTTTAATTATCTGCTCATAGATGAAGAAGAAAGAGCCGCACTATTAACGACGCTCGCACATGAAAAGAATATGTTGGCGGCTGCAATTGAGAACATCCAGGATGCCATCAATAGGAATAAAGGGCATGAAAAAACTGTGCTTGATTACCCCTATCACGGTGATGAAGGTCATGTTATGACAGCAAAGATAAGTAGCTTGCAACAGCAGATTGGGGAGATTACAGCACAATTAGACGGGTATCGTGCGCAAAGAGAGAAAATCACCTGCAGAAGTGAAGAAATAAGTCATGAGCTTCATGAAAATGAGAAGCAACAGTTACGGCTTGCAGACAAAGAGAGTCGTTTTGGTGAGTTTATTCGTGGGCACAGGGAGTGTAAGCAAAATAGCGAGGCACTGGCAAACTTGCAACTTCAGCTGAAACAACTACAAAAAGAAGCAAGACAATTAGCTGAGGATAAGGCTGCAGTGGACGATAGTCTTAATCGCTTAACGCTTGAAATTTATGATGTGCGTGTACACATTAAAGACTGCGAGGCTAGCTTTGCGTTATATAAAAATGTAGAAGACGGCGTTTTGCTGGCAGAAGATAGAAATAGCCTAGAAGCGAAGCTGAAGGCTTGTGAGGAAAAACTAAATGATGATATTAAAAGAGATAAAGATGAAGAAATTAGGTTACATGATAGCCATACAAAAAACAAAAATAGACTGGAGCGGATTGCCGGTGAAGGCAACATCTTGCCCGCAGACTATGTTGGTGTTACGTATGCTGGGGCTGTTTGGAAGGATCTGCAAAAGAGCATCAGTCTCTTAACAGGGCAAACGAAAATAGTAGCTGAACAAATACACAGTTTAGATAAAAAGGTCAATATTACCGCTACACAAAAAGAACATGAGCTTACAGATATTAAGAAGCTTGGCTTTGATGTACCCATTGCCAGGGATAGGATCAAGAGTACTCGTTTTACCGCCCGCAAGGACAAAATTAATGAGGACATCAAGCACAATGATACGATTATCCGGCAATACCTTGAACAAATTAATGATTTAAAATCCTTACAGCATAAACTGGAACCGTACATGAATTACACCAAAGAATTCGGGGAGCTTGCTTTTGATTTTACGGACATAACAGCTGCTATACAGAGAATAAATCATGACCTCGCTTTAGCTGATGCCATGAAAAAAGAAATCTATCAGGTAGAGAAAAAACTCGCTCATAACATCAATGTAATCTATGAAAAATACCGGGATAAAGATCGATTTATTAAGGACCGGCTCAATAACTACCAGAATAAAACAAGTAAAATTGCCAGTCACAGCGAAATAGAATCCCTGCTTGAAGTGGTGGGTCGAAAAATCAGCACCTTAGAGATGGAATTGGAATATATCAACCAGGAGGAAGAAGTCGTACTCGATGAAATAGTGAGATATACTAATAATGTCCTCTTAGAGCTTAAGGTAATAGATAAGAAGTCAAGCATTAAACATGTAGGCAAAACCCAGAAGCTCCTGGAAATTAGTATTCCTGAAGAGAGAGAAGAAGAATCACTCAAAGCGTACATTAAAGACAAGGTCAGCTATTATGCGAACCTCGAAGAGGATTACACCAACCTGCTTGATCATGAGATCCAAAGTACAGAACTGTTGAGTAAGCTAGTCGGTAACATTAACAGGGTCAGAATAGATATTAAGAAGATTGAGAAGACAAGACTGGTACGAAAAAGTTGGAGCGAAGCGCTTACGCAAAATTCTGGTGGAGAAAAATTCGTCTCTATGTTTATCCTTCTCTCGTCCCTCATGTCTTATATGCGCAGACGGGAAACAGACATTGATAACAAGGAAGAACGAAAGATTTTAATTATGGACAACCCCTTTGCTAAAACACATACAGAGCATTTGCTAGAGCCCATGTTTCAGATTGCAGAAAAATACAACATCCAACTAATCTGTTTTTCCGGCATTGGCGGGAGTGCTGTGTATAATAGATTCAATAAAATCTATGTTGCTAAGGTCATGGAAGACAGATTCAGAAACAAAGAACAGGTATCATTTAAGGCGGGTAACGAAGAAACCTTGGAGCTGTCCGACTTTACCATAACTAAAAAGCAACTATCAATGTTTTAAGTCAATACTGTACCAGCAGCCCATCACCTTGGCCAAGGTGATGGGCTGCTGTTTTTTGTCCCATAAATTTGAGATCATAATCAGAGCAGTCATCCTGCAGTGCCGTCAATTATAGCGGCGCGCGTCTGATACCTGCTAGTAAAATATCAAAGTGCAGCAAAACCTCTTTCTTTAAATCAAAATCAGGGTAACGTGCGCACCATTCAAAGGTTATTCCCCTGATGCTCATGGCCCGAAACTCTATGGTGTAGTTTCGGGCCGTTACTTTACATTGTCGTTAAACTGAAGAGAATCTTCAAAGGCCGGCTTTTCAACTAGTGCAATTATTAGAATATTAAAAAAAATAATCATGTTTGTTTAATAGGATATGGGGGGTAGTTCGTCGAATAGTGAAAAAATGAGTAGTAAAAGGTAGTTACGACGGGGGCTGTTTACATAATGGATCAGAACATGGTTATGCAACTAATTAGCAACGTCATTTCGCTTTTGGCTCTTAGTGTAGTGTATGAGGTGAGTTACCTTTTACCCGTGAAGCATAAATTGGCGTCGGAGTTTATTAAGGGCCTTCTCATTAGCCTGATTGGGATTATTGTCATGTCGATTCCCTTTGTCTTACGACCTGGTCTTGTCTTTGATACCCGTTCCATCTTAATTGGTGTTACGGCATTAATGTATGGCACCATTCCCACCGTGGTCGTGGTGGTAGTTGCGTCAGTGTATCGTATTATACAAGGTGGTGTCGGTATCTACGTTGGTCTTGCTGTCATTGTAACGAGCGCTACCATAGGATTGTTATGGCAAAAATTCGTGTTGAAACAGTTGCCACGAAATCGTTGGTTTAATACATATCTCTTCGGTTTGACTCTCCATATTGCCATGCTTCTCTGTATGTTTCTGTTGCCGACGCCGCTGGGGCAAGAAACACTACGTATCATCAGTGTACCCATTTTAGTGCTGTATCCTGTGGGTACGGTCGTACTGACAATGTTGATTCTGCGACAAAAAGAGCGTACAGAAGCAATGATGCAAGTGAGTGAAGCCAATGGTAGGTATAAAAGCTTATTTTTTAATAATCATGCTGCTATACTTCTGTCTGATCCAAGTAATGGAAAAATTGTTGATGCAAATGCAGCAGCAAGTCAGTTTTATGGCTGGCCTGTAGCAAAGCTGAAAGAAATGGTTATCTCAGATATCAATACGATACCCCGTCATGCATTAAAGGAGGCTATCTCTGGAGCAATAGACGGGATAGAGAATCACTTTTTCTTTCAACAATTGACAGCTTCAGGGCATGTTGTGGATGTGGAAGTGTACGGAGGGCCCATCAAGTTTGCAGGCCGTACTCTGATCTATTCAATTACGCGCGATGTCTCTGAACGAGTGGCCGCAGAGAAGGCGCTCCACGAGAGTGAAAGTCGTTTTCGCATGGTGGTTCAAGGCGCACCCGATGCGATCTTTATCTTTAGGGAAAAGGAGGGACGATTTTCTTTTCTAAATCAAGCTGCGCTGCGTTTATTTGGTGCTGACACAGAGGATCAATTATTGGGCACACTTGTAATGGACCGCATTCATCCCAGTTTTCGCAAAATTGTTCAGGACCGCATGAACAGTAAAGAGGCTCCTCCTCCTAGCGAGGAGATCTTTCTGAAGCTGGATGGTACCTTAGTGAATGTGGAAGTAACAGCTGTTCGCATCGGATATCAGGAGCAAAAAAGTAATTTGGTTTTTGTCCGTGATATTACGGAACGCAAAAAGATGGACGAGTCTAGGGTGGAAATGGACGTGCAGTTGCGTCAACATCAGAAGCTTGAGGCCATCGGTACCTTGGCGGGTGGAGTGGCCCATGAAATAAATAATCCCCTCAATGGCATTATGAACTACGCCCAGCTCATTCTCGATATGGATGAACAAACGCAGGCCAGTGGGCAATATGCAGAGGAGATTATCCATGAGACAGAGAGAATCTCTGAAATTGTAAAAAGTCTCTTGCAGTTTTCACGACAAGAGAAACAGACACATAGCTACGCTGAAGTGACCGATATTATTGATCAGACCATTTCCTTGATTAGAACCATTATCAAAAAGGATCAGATCCAATTAATCATTGAACTAGAGCCGGATTTACCGGCCATTAAATGCCGTAGCCAACAAATTCAACAGGTGTTGATGAACATTTTAATCAATGCCAAGG
>JANKMV010000170.1 GCA_024650095.1 Bacillota bacterium
GATCATTCCCATCAGCGCACCTTTTTAAGACTGGTACATTAGTCGCTTGCTAAATGCAAGCGATGCAATTTACGACTCTTTTTCAAACCAAAACAAAGTAATATCCATGCCATAATCATCATCCCATTGTGTCGCTTGCTTTAAGAGGAGAGCAGTTTCACAATGAATACAATAGATTGTATCTTCTTTAGGGTTATCTTCATCTACAAATTGGCTTAAATCCTTATCGCAGACAGGACAACATACATAGTAGAACATCAAGTGGCCTCCCTTTCCTTTTCCATGCCTTTGTTATTTCGACAATAAGAGTCAAATCCCTTTTTATATGTAGAAATGGAAAAGCCAATGTAAGTGCAAGCCGATGATAAACATTCGTAAAAAAAGCAAACCCCACATTGCCCTTTGCGCAAGTAGTGAACGTGTACGTAAGTGGTGTAAACAATATAAAAAGAATGCTGACAGGCCAAGTGAAAAAATTACAGCTACATTGGGGTTCACATTAAATAGCTGAGCCATAATAGGGTTACCTTCGGTAATGGCGCCAATATAGAGACCATGTTTAGTTAAATATACATCCACAAAACCTAAAAGCCAAATAATAATAGCCATAGTAGCCCTCCAAATTCTCTTTGGTAACTAATATGGCAAATAATAGCTAAATATAAACCTATTACAAAAATTTTGTTTAAATAATGCGTAACTGTTGCTTCTTACCTCTTAAATCGGAGTTACTTTTTCCGCAACCACGGGTACACCTTCAGGAAAATCATTAGCGTCCGTGTCTAAATTATAGACTCGGTTAATCTGTATAGTTTCATCTCCCACTGCAATATTCATCATCACGGCCATACGATACATAAAATCACTCTCAGTGGCGTACCAAAGATATATTTGCAGCTTATCAAGCGTAGCATCTTTTTCAAAACGGGTTAGGAGTTGTACATCTGGTGGTGGAATTTCTAAAAAATACGTCTGGCAAAGAACATCATTTACCGTTCGTTCTGTCCCTACCTCAGCAAAAATTTCCTTACTAGATAAGAGCGTTTGTAAAAGATAGTGGGGATCGCGAATCAACGCGGGTACGTCAGCTAGCTCTGTCTTCTCCATTTCTTGCCAGCCATCTGCCAACTTGCTTTTAATATAGTATTTATTTTGATCAGAAAAGATTTCCAACTCATAATCTTCGATTTTACCATAAATCCGATCATCGTGTACTTGACCACTAAAATTAAGTGAATAACCAGGTCCACTTTCCTCAATCATGAGGCAGTAGTGAGTATAAGTAGACGCTGACTCTGCTTTTTCTGCAACTATTGCCAAGATGGTGGGCTCCACTTCTTCTTTAGGACGGTTGAAGAAGAGTACGTATGATGTTCCCACTACAATGGCTACAAAAAAAATTATAAAGGTGGGATGTAAAAAGATATGTTTTTTTTTCTTTGGAGTGTTCGCTGCTTGTCTCATAGACACCATTCCTATCTCAACAAAGTCTCTTAAACCTTATGTGTTACTTTTTAAAATAGAACAACTTTGCGACAAGCAAGCTCGCAAAAAGGGCAAGGCCACCTGGTGATGACCTTGCCCTTTTTGCTTTAAACGTTTGGTAGTTTTAGCTTCTTTCGGAGAGTAGTTTACCGCCAACACTGACGTTCTCGTGCTGTGTTTCTTGAAGATAGATGGTAAATGACCGTTCTGGAATACCTGTAGCTTTACTCGCTGCTTCGGTAATGGATTTAATCATCTCTTTTTTCCTCTCTGTTTCTAATTTGGGTCCATAGAAAAAAAATGTAGGCATACTCATACCTCCTTTTTTTATTTATTGTCCAATTCGGCCATGATTTGGCAAGCCGAACTCGTGCCAAGGCGAGTTGCACCCGCTGCAAGCAACTGTAGCGCAAATTCAGCAGTGCGAATACCACCTGAAGCTTTCACGCCGAGAGTAGGGGCCATTTGTTTTAGAAGCTGCACATCTTCAACGGTGGCTCCACCAAAAAAACCTGTGGATGTTTTAAGTATGTTGGCGCCACTGTCAGCGGCAATTTGTGCAGCGAGCTTTTTTTCTTCGAGCTCAAGCAGCCCTGTTTCCAAAATGACTTTGAGCATCATCCCTTCTACTACCGCACGTACTCTTTTTATTTCATCAGCAATATAATGTATTTCTCTTTCCTTCAGTGCTGCAACATTAATTACCAGATCGATCTCTCGGGCACCGCTTTGCACAGCCTCACCCGCTTCAAAAACCTTAACTGATGATGTAGTGGCACCTAAAGGAAAGCCTACGACGACAGCTACTGCTACCGTGCACTCTGCCAATTCTTGTACGGCATAGGCAACATGCCATGGATTGACACAAACGGCGGCAAAGTTAAATTGCCTCGCTTGGGCACATAATGTGCGAATATCTGTTTTCGTCGCATCAGGTTTTAAATTTGTATGATCAATCGTTTTTACAAATTGTGTACTTTTAATGTTTGTCATCCCTTCCCCATTTAAAATCCTACATTTCGAAACTAGGCGATTACAGTTTGGTGATCCATGCTTTTACACTGTCCAAGGCAGTGAAGTTAGTTAAGTCATACTGAATGGGAGTGATGGATATTTTACAACTTTTGATGGCGGCTACATCTGTATCAACGCCATCTTCCACATCCACCAATTCACCAGCCAACCAATAATAGGTACGACCGCGCGGGTCTGTCCGTTCCTCAAACGTATTTTTATACTGACGTACACCCAAACGACTAATGGCAACGCCTTTCATTTGTGCACTGGGGCATGCTGGAACATTTACATTTAGCAGCATATCGTTATCTGTATTGTGTTTAATAAAATTTGTCGCTAGGCGTGCGATAAAGCTAGCAGCATATTCATAGCTGGGCTCTTCAGAGGCCACTAAACTGACAGCGATGGCAGGAATGCCAAGAATAACGCCCTCAATGGCCGCGGACACGGTGCCCGAATAGAGGACATCCGTACCTAAATTAGCGCCACGGTTAATACCAGAGATAATCAAATCTGGTTTGTGAGGCAATAAGGCTTCAACCGCAATTTTCACACAGTCGGCTGGCGTCCCGTTAACGGACCAAGTTGCCAGCTCGGGTGAGTGCATATATTTGGTTTTTTCTGCGCGTAACGGCCGATGCATGGTAATTGAATGGCCGGTTGCACTTTGTTCATGATCGGGTGCCACCACATATGTGGTGGCAATTTTTTTTATTTCCTGCAGGAGAACTTGCAAACCCTCGGCAAAAGCTCCATCATCATTGGTTAGTAGAATATGCATGTTATCCCTCCACAGTGTAGTTACACTAGCTTGCCCATCGCTTACTATCAGTAATTCCTAGCCTATATTTTTCTGTACTGTATCAATATGCAAAGTGAGCAAATAAAAGTGGAACAATTTCCTATAGTATAAAATAAACTCTTGGCTCAAAAAATAGAACGAGCAAGGAGGTGAAACAGTGAAAAACAAAAAATTGATTCTATTCCTGTCCCTTCTCCTAGTTGCATCACTTTTTGTCAGCAGTTGCTCACTTTTCCGTCGGCCCGTACCGGAGCGACAACCCGTACCTACCCCGGCACCCGATTTAACGCCGCAGCCAAACCCAGGCGTAAATCCGCCACCAGCTCCTCAACCACAAACACCCCAAGAGCAACCACAAGGTCAACCAACACCCGGAGCCATGGATATGGCAGAGAGGATTGCCGATATGGCAACCGCCGTGGATGGTGTTGATAATTCAGTTGTCGTGGTAATCTCCAATTTGGCGCTTGTTGGGATCACTTTAGATCGTGGGCAAACGGCCGCACGAGGAGAACGGGAAATTAAGCAAGAAGTGGCAGAACGCATTGAAGATCGGGAACCCAGTATTGTGAACGCTTATGTCTCGGCCAACCCAGACATTAACAAACAGCTACAGGATATTTCTCGTGGTATTCAACGTGGCGAGCCCATTTCCACATTTTTTGATCAAATTACAGATGTCCTAAGTCGGATGCGTGCAGAGTCCAATGGAAACAATTAGGGTTTGTAACCGTTTCATACATAAGCCTGGCGTACGCGCCGGGCTTACTGTTTTTACTCTTCATTTTCCTTTACCAAGTATTCTGCACGCTGTTGCGCCTGGAAGATGATATTTTCCTCATCGAGTGTTGTCAAGTGACCGTTTTCGCAGAGAATTTTTCCGTCCACCATAACCACTGTAATATCCGTTGGTTGGGCTGCGTAGACTACATGCGCCACCACATTATGAAGTGGCGTCAAGTGAGGTTTTTGTAAATCTAAAACAAGTAAATCTGCCTTCATGCCGGATGCAATGGTTCCTACTTGGTCAAGAAATACAGCCTTAGCACTGTGACGTGTGGCCAACGCTAGCGCTTCCTGTGCCGTGATGGCCGTTGGATCCATACGAACGCCCTTATGTAATAAAGCGGCAAGGCGCATTTCTTCCATCATATCTAAATTGTTATTACTTGCTGCACCATCGGTACCAAGCCCCACCGTAATACCCCTTGACAATAGATCTGGCACAGGTGCAATACCACTACCCAGCTTAAGATTACTACCTGGGTTATGTGCCACATGCACGTCATATTCTTTGAGGAGATCCATATCGCCATCCGTTAGATGTACACAGTGAGCCGCTAGTACCGGTCGATCCAACAAGCCTGTATCTTTTAGTAGTCGCGTTGGCGTTACCCCATATTGCGCACAGATATTATTCACTTCATCCATTGTTTCAGCGAGGTGTATATGAATAGGCACATGTAGTCTCTCTTGCAACGCCAACACACGTTTTAAGTAGTCTGGAGGGCAAGTGTACGGAGCATGAGGCCCTAACATGGTGGTAATACGACCATCGCCCCGTCCCTGCCAATGTTGAATAAAATGTTCGCTTTCAATCAGGCCCGATTCGGCTTGCTCACCAACGCCCACAAGCCCTCGCGATAAAACAGCGCGTATACCCGCTTCCTCCACGGCTTCCGCTACTTGATCCATGAAGAAATACATATCGCAAAAAGTGGTGGTGCCACCCTTAATCATCTCTGCAATGGCCAACATGGTACCCCAATAGACGTCTTCTCGCTTGAGGCGAGCCTCGATGGGCCAGATTCTCTTTTCTAGCCAATACATCAAGGGGACATCATCGGCATACGAGCGCAAGAGTGACATGCCCGCATGGCTGTGTGCATTAACAAAACCAGGAGCTACTACCTTGCCCTGACCATCAATAACCTCTGCTTCAGCAACCAACGCAATGGGTGTAACAGAGATCCGGGGGGGAAATACTCCTTCTGGAATAGCAGGATC
>JANKMV010000171.1 GCA_024650095.1 Bacillota bacterium
ACCATGGATGGTCGCCGTACATTCTTTTTGTAGGGAATGGTCTTGACCATTCCGAAGGCCACCATAGTTAGCGAGGCGGAACGGTCAAGACCGTTCCCTACAGGCCTGTGATAAGGCTGGTTTTATTAATACTACAATGAAAATTATATCACTTGCATTTTGCAAGGCAACCCATAAAGTACAAGAAAAACGCATCCATAGATAAGAATGCGTTTTTTTCTGGTGAGGAATTATATCACTTGCAGCTAGCAAGTGATTAATGTAGCCAGTATTGAAAGTCGCGATAAGTAAACCGAATAAGCGCGCCTTTTTTATACTGCCAATGAAATTATATAACTTATGTTAAAGGTAAATGTGCTCCGCCTCAATGGTAGAACCTAGAGTGAGGAGGCCGCAGGAATGGCGCGGTTCGCGCCGTCGGTCCGTGGGAGAGCCAGGATTAAAGAGGAGAACCCCCGTGCTGGTTTGTCGATAGGGTTGGTGGCTATGTCCAAAGACGACACAATCCACCTGCTCAGTCGCAAAGGTTTCCAGTGCTCGCTGTGGTGTTTTGTTACGATTTGATCCCAAATGACCATGAACTAAACCAATGCGATAGCCTGCTAACTCGAGGATTTTTGTATTTCCGAGGCGTTGTTGGATTGCAATGGAATCCATATTGCCGGCAACCGCCTCCACCGGTGCAATGGCTGCTAAATCCTCTAAAACGTGTTCCTCTGCTAGATCGCCAGCATGAAGTATGAGATCTACGCCGGCAAAAATGGTAAATAGAGCAGGGGGAAGCTGTCGCGCCCTTGTGGGTATGTGTGTATCACTAAGTACACCAATGCGCACTGGGAAAACCTCCTTTACTTGTACATCGCTTGCAGTCAGCAAACGGCAAATGTAACCAATACTGAAAGCCGCTTATAAGGAAATGGAATAAGAGTGCCTTTCTTGCACTGCTGGGTAAATAAATGCCTTGCAATCAGCAAGCGGTTAGCTCTCTTGGTGATAAAGTTAGCTGATGGGGGTAGGTAATTCCTGCTCTTCTATTGAGAATCAGTGGGTGTAGCAAGATTAATTACTTCGTGCCAGTGTGCAGGTGTCACCGGCATGACGGAAAGCCGCGCTTGGCGCACGAGCGCCCAGTGAGCGAATTGTGGTAACGCTTTAATTTCCTTTAACGTTACGGGTTGGGGGAGCCTATATTGAGCCCGTAGCTTCACTGCTTGATAGGATACGTTTGTTGGGTCGGGAAAGGCTGCGGCAATTACATCTGCTACACCGATGATTGCCTTTTCTTTGCCGGTGTGGTAGATGAAGGCCAAGTCACCGACGGTCATCTTGCGCAGATTGCTTTGCGCTTGGTGATTACGTACGCCATCCCAGACATCGCTACCGGCAGTAACCAGGTCTGCATACGAATAGTCATTTGGTTCCGTTTTGAGCAACCAATAATTCATGATAAATCCACTCCATTTCTGTAAAAGCAGCATTAGTTAGGGTAATGCGCAACTATGTCGAAAAATTGTTATCTAGAACTCTAATATCGACAACAAGTTACAGTATAAGCGGCAGGGATTAGCGATAAAAAAAGAGAAATGTTTATAGTATGGGGGGGGATCGTGTTATGAAATTGCCTGACGAAAAAGCACAATATTTGCAAATTACCCAATCTCACAACCAGCAGGATTATTTTATGCACACGATTCTTAATACTGTAGATTCATTAGTTGTTGTGCTCGATCCACATTGTCACATCGTGCTCTTTAATACAGCGTGCGAACGATTAACGGGGTACACTTTTGCTGAAGTAAAGGGAAAAAATGTCGATTCATTTTTGCTGCCAGAGGAAGCGCAGTGCATAGTTAATTGTATCAAAGCACGTACGACGGGTAAACAAACATTTTACTGGCGTGGGCGGGATGGCGGTAAGCATTTAATAGAATGGACTTACGCACACTTAACAGATGCACAGGGACAGCCCCAATTCTATGTTGGTACGGGTAATGACATTACGGAAGCAATAAAGGCAAAAAAAGCATTACAAGCCAGTGAAACACGCTTTCGCGAACTTTTTCATAACGCCAATGATGCCATCTTTGTCGCCTCAGTGAAGGATGGTATTTTTAGCAATTATCTTGAAGTCAATGATACGGCGTGCGAAAAACTAGGATACACACGTGCGGAATTATTGCAAATGTCACCTGTAACCATTCCGCGGAAACAGGAGACAAGCCGTAAACAGAAGCAAGGTAACCTTTCTGTTTCTGCTTCCTTTGAGGTGATGCTAATGACAAAGGATGGGCGAGCGATTCCATTTGAACATAATGCACATTTATTTGAGATTGATGGTCAGACCTTTTGCATTGCGGTAGCGCGGGATGTGAGCGACCGCAAGCAAATCGAAGATACTTTAAGGCAAAGTGAAGAGTGTTACCGCCGGCTCGTTGAACTTTCTCCTGATGCCATTTTTGTACATAGTGAGCGGAAAATTGTCTTCGCCAACAGTGCATGTGCAAAATTATTGCGTGCCGTAAGTGAGCATTGGCTTATCGGCCGCAAGATAGACGAGATTATTCATCCTGATTACCTCGACGCAATTAATCAACGAATAGAATTATTAACACATGGCCAAATGCCTCAACCCTATCTTGAACAGATCATACGATGCTATGATGGCACAGAACAAGAATTTGAGGCCACTAGTTCTTACTTGTTTTACAATGGGCAACCTTCGATTCAAGTTATTTATCGTGACATTACGAGAAAGAATAGATTACAGCAGGAAGCGCTACGAGCCAGCAAGCTCCATTCCATTGGCTCCTTAGCCGGTAATATCGCTCACGAATTCAATAATCAGCTCACCGTTATTCTCGGTAATCTTTCCATTGCCCAGCTTTATGCTACAAAGCAACCGAAACTACAAAAAGTACTAGAGAATGCTGACAAAGCCAGCGGCCAGGCACGTGCGCTGACACAGCAACTCTTAACGTATGCGCGTGGGGGGCAACCTGTTAAGCAAGTGACTAATCTGCGTTCCTTACTTTTTAAATGTACGGATCATCTCTTACACAACGAGCGTTTTACCTGTGATTTTAAAATCCCTGGTGACCTACTCATGGTGGCTGTGGATGAAGACCAAGTTTACCACGCCATTAGCAATATCTTGGCCAATGCACAGCAAGCTATGCCTGAAGGCGGGACAATTTACATTGCTGCGGAAAACGTGACCACAGAAGAAATGCCGTTGCCTCCTGAACTAAATGTTCCCTATGTCAAAGTCTCCATTACCGATGAGGGGCCAGGCATCCCCGCGCAGAATATGGATCATATTTTTGATCCTTTTTATTCAACGAAGCCAGACGGTAATGGTTTAGGCTTACCCACATCCTACTCTATTATTAATAAGCATGGGGGATATTTGCTGGCCGAATCCATTGTGGGGGAAGGTGCAACTTTTACCATTTATCTGCCCACGGTGGCACATACCCCTGCTGTGACCAAGCACGAGGACGAAAAAACTGCAGCGTCACTTGAACATGTGCTCTTAATGGACGATGACGAAGATGTGCTTGCTGTCACGCAAGAGATGCTAACTCTTTTAGGACATACTGTTATCACAGCCAAGCACGGAGCAGAAGCGCTCCAACTGTATCAAGAGGCCGACCGCATGGGCATGCCTTTTTCTTTGGTTATTCTCGATTTGTTCGTTAAAGATGGCATGGGAGGTAAAGAAACGCTACATCAGCTACTCGTACTAAATCCACAGGTACGAGCGATTGTGACCAGTGGCTATTTTAGTGATCCCATTATGGCAAACTTCCAGCAATATGGGTTCTGCGGTTGCATTCCTAAACCGTTTACAATGGAGGAACTCAATCAAGTCCTTGAAGCACGAGCATAATGACTAGCTGAAACAAGCTGATATAGGAGGGCAGGAAAAAACCTACCCTCCTATAACTGTATACTTTATTAATAATTTCTTACACTTATCACAAACGTCTCATTAGCTGCAGGAATCTGCTTATAATAGTAGAAAAAACAGTAAGAGTTCGTATGTAATTTCGCAGGAGGTTTTTATGGCTGATCTAAAGTCTATCACTCAGCATTTTCGTTTCTCTTCTAACTCTAAACCTGGCGAATTTGAACCGGAAGCGGAGTTTATGTCGCGCTTGATGGAAACGGTAGATGCGCTAATTGTTGTATTGGATGAACAAGGAAGAGTTGTTGAATTTAACTGTGCAAGTGAACGGCTTTCAGGCTATTCCCGCAGCGAAGTGTTGGGAAAGAAACCTAATTTTCTTATTCCTCCGGAAGAACGCGCGGGAGTAAGCGAGGTTATCCAAAATTTACTGACCGATAAACGTGCCTCTCATTATGAAAATCATTGGCTAACTAAAGCAGGAAAGAAGCGCTTGCTTCTTTGGACCAATAGTAGTGTTAAAAATAAAGAGGGTCAGATAAAATCTATCATTTGTTCGGGGATAGATATTACAAAGATACGAGAGCGTGAAGAGCGAAGATTAGTCATTCTTGAGATGCTAGAAACGTTAGCGAGCCCAGGTGATCAAGATACCGTGTTAGCACAGATTATAGAAATTGTACGGGGTTACCTGAAATGCGATGCGGTTGGGATCCGTTTGCGTAAAGGGGATGACTATCCCTATGTACAGGCAATGGGCTTTGATGAAACGTTTTTAAAAAAAGAATCCATGCTTTGTAGTTTTGAAGGAAGTACAATAAATAAAGACGAAAATGGTGTTGCACTGCTTGAGTGTATGTGCGGCCGTGTTATTCGTGGCGATCTTATGGATACTATTGCATCTGAAGAGGGAGCTTTTCTAACAGGTAACATTAACGAACTTGTGGCCAAAGCGGCAAAAAAAGATTTACCCTTTAAAATACGTAATCACTGTGGGCAAGCCGGTTATTTATCGGTAGCACTAATCCCTTTGCGTTTTAACAATGAAACGGTGGGTTTATTGCAATTAAATGATCACCAAGCAGATCATTTTTCTGATGAGGATGTAAATTTCTTCTCAATTGCGGGACAAAGCATCGGTACGGCCCTTGTGCGCTTCCAGGCAGAACAAGGGAAGAAAAAAACAGAGCTAATCTTAAATACCATTATTCAAAAAGCAAGAGATGGATTTTTTTTGGGAACACCGGACGGTAAAACCATTATTTATAATGAAGCCATGGAGCGTATTACTGGCTACAGTCAGGAAGAAGTCAACGTGCACGGTTGGTTCTATCTTGTTTTTCCCAATGAAAAGGAGCGCCGCCAATCGATTCATAAAGCTCGTCAGGCCA
>JANKMV010000172.1 GCA_024650095.1 Bacillota bacterium
ACCGATGTTTACTTCGCATGGCGTTTCTATTCCTGTTCAGTTTTCAAAGAGCTAGAAACCTTTTTTTACATCCTTACCGCTCTCGCGACCGGACTTCTATCTTATCACGTATTAGGCATTATGTCAACTGCCCAATTTTTGGGAGCCTTTGAATGGCTCTTGCCTTACTGCCCTGTTTTAGCTATGCGCCTCACAGCGACTTAACTATAATAACACACTTTATATGCACTGTCAAACCAAGTTATGCAGGTAATTTTATCCGGCAAAACTACAAGCTAAATCTTGCAGATTTAGGCTTTCTTTATTGAGAGCCCTATCCTAGTTTCTTTTCCCCCATATTGTTGTATAGTATGTACAAAAATATAAAATAGTGCTTTTTCGTATCCATTACATTCTTGACAATTGATTAAGTATAGTTCGATGGCCTATAACCACGCCCAAACATTGAAGTGACCATATTACTACGAACCAGAAACTATCTAGCAGTAAATATGCCGGCGGTACACTCAAACAGGATAAAAAGGGTAGCCCATTCATCGCCTCAAAGACAAATTTGTTGAGGGAACTCCTTTCTAGCTTCCATTTGTGCCATCCTTATACAATATTAATACATTTGGCTATAATCTTTGCATCTTCCTTATAGCATCATAGCTAGTATTTATACAATCTTAATACGAATATCTGTAAAATGGTGTCATAAAGCAAAGGAAGGAAGAAGATATATGTGGTTTCTTCTAAGTATTGGCTTCGTTCTTCCCTTTGTGGTGATTGGGTATCTTATGACAAAGTTGGATACGTTCTTGGGACAACAGACTTTGGTACGTGAGAATAGTGCTTCCCCGGTTGCCATAGTTTTAGGGGAAACGGACCTTGCGATACAAGTAACTGAATTACTAAAGGAACACAACATTGGTGTGCTTCTCTTAAATGAACCCTTTTTACTGGAAAGGGAGCAAAAATTCCGATTTCTTTTTGCTTTATCAGCCAATGATGCCGATAATATAGTGATGTGTAAAATCGGCATAAAAGTGTACGGCATAGAATCTATGATTAGTCTTTGCAATGACCGTGGCAACGAGCAAATGCTAATGAGGGAAAACATTAAGTTTCTGCTTAGTGAAGAGGCTAATGCACAACTACTTTATCAAACGGTAGTGTCCATGACCGAGGGAAAGGTGTGTTAACTTCTATGCGGAAATTTAAGTCATTTACCTATCCTCAAATGATTGCACTGGGATATCTTTTAGTTATAATCATGGGTACGTTACTCTTATCTTTGCCCATCGCCAGTAAGAGTAGTATTTCTCCCGGTGTGGTTAATGCTCTCTTTACGTCAACTTCAGCTACCTGCGTAACTGGACTTGTTATTTTTGATACGTATACCCAGTGGTCGTACTTTGGGCAAGTGGTAATTTTACTCTTGATTCAAGTCGGTGGATTAGGCTTTATGACAATTATTACTTTGTTTTCCTTTATGCTTAAAAGAAAAATAGGACTAAAAGAAAGAGGATTATTACGTGAAAGTGTAAATGTTATGTATATTGGGGGCATTGTACGTTTAACAAAAAAAATACTACTGGGAACGTTGTTACTCGAGACTTTAGGTGCTGTGCTATTAGCCATAAGATTTGTCCCTCGTATGGGTTTCTGGCCGGGAGTATATTACGGCATTTTCCATGCGGTTTCAGCATTCTGCAATGCGGGATTTGATTTAATGGGCAAGTATGGACAGTTCTCATCCCTTACTACTTTTGCCGATGATATTGCTGTATCACTGACTATTACTTTCTTAATTATCGTTGGTGGAATTGGCTTCTTTGTATGGGATGATGTGATAAAAAACAAGTATCATTTCAAAAAATATCGTTTGCATACCAAAATTGTGTTATCAATAACAACTATTCTTATTGTATCAGGATCTTTAAGCTATTATATCTTCGAAAGAACTAATTTGCTCTCTGGAATGGTTATCGGTGAGCAAATTGTAGCCTCTATCTTTGCTGCGGTTACACCACGAACAGCTGGCTTTAATACGATTGACACCGCAGCGCTAACACCTGCGAGTAAACTTCTTACCATGATGTTAATGTTCATTGGTGGTAGTCCTGGCTCAACTGCGGGTGGTATCAAAACCACTACGTTCGCGGTAATCTTACTTTCTCTTTGGTCAAGTCTCCGAAATACAAAGTGTGACAATATCTTTGGTCGACGACTGGAGGAAAGCGCTCTTAAAAAAGCATCTGCTGTGGTGACGTTTAATCTTATCCTTATTTTAAGTGCGGCATTTCTAATTAGTGCAACAAATGCTACGCTACCAATTAATGATGTTTTATTTGAGGTTACATCTGCAATCAGTACGGTTGGTCTTTCTACTGGCATTACGGGTACACTGAGCGTGTTTGCTCAAATTATTATCACTCTTTTAATGTATTGTGGTAGAGTAGGTAGCTTATCTTTTGCTCTGTTGTTTACAGAACATATGTTACCTGCACCTGTACAGAATCTGAAGGAAAAAATCAGTATAGGGTAGGTTACTACGACCATTAGCTTATTTTAGCTATGTGGTTGTAAATAAATATAAACTGAGCATAGAAGTGTGGTAAAATACCGTTGAGGTGAGTATATGAGGGTACGAAATTATGTAAATTTACTCCTAATCATTATCATTACAACTGTTATTTCGTTAGCCTTAAAACAGGTTGTCAATAAAGAAAATATTCTGATGGTTTTTATGGTTGGCGTCCTGTTAGTTACTGCTTTAACAAACGGATACCATTTTGGTATTATTGCCTCCTTTGCCAGTGTGATGATTTTTAACTATTTTTTTACTGAACCCCTTCATACTTTTGCTATCTATAATCCTAATGATATTGCGCTCATGTTCTTTTTCTTAATTGCATCCGTGATTTCGTCGAGCTTGACCGCACGATTCCAACGGCAATTACTTATCTCACAGAATAACGAAGAAACTGCAAAGTTGTTATATGCTGTGGCGCAACGTCTTCTCAATGTTACTGGAGAGAGTAATATTGTTCAACAAGGATTACTTTGCATTAAAGAACATACTGGCTACAACAGTATTGTGGAATTGTATGAAAATAAGCAACGCTACACAAGTAAGGATTTTATGGGTAATGAAAATGAAAAGAGTATAGAGCTTCCCATCATGGGACTTGTAAAAAGGTTAGGCATGCTTAGAATATACGGTGACAATGTAAAACTCAATATCGAACAGGAATGGCTTGTTAACACGGTTGCGGCACAAATGGGCATTGCTTTGGATCGAGAGTTTGTTTATAACGAAAGAGAAACCATTCGTATTGCTATGGATCGTGAACACTTAAAAAGTAATCTATTACGGAGCATTAGCCACGATTTACGTACTCCACTTACAGGGATTGCTGGAGCAAGTAGTTACCTAGTCGAGCGTAGCAGGACCCTGGATCGAGAAAGCATAGAACGTTTAGTTGGAGATATTAATGAGCAAGCCGTGTGGCTTACAACATTAGTGGAGAATATGCTTAATATGACGAGAATTGATAATGGGAAATTAGAGGTGAACAAGCAAATTGAGGTTGTTGATGATGTGGTAAACGAAGCGGTTGCTCATGTCATCGGCCTCGCAGATCGCTGCCTTACAGTTACAATACCTCAAGAGTTAGTTGCCATACCCATGGATGGAAAAATGATTGTGCAAGTACTTATAAACCTGTTAGATAATGCTGTTACTCATACACCCCAGAATTGCCCCATCGAGCTTACAGTGAAGCAGAGAAACGAATATGTAGAATTTGCTGTTGCGGATGGTGGGAAAGGGATTGATTCCAAAATGGAGGACAATATTTTTAATGCGTTTGTGACAAGCGGGAAGGCGGGCGCAGACAGGAAAAAGGGCGTAGGCTTAGGATTGGCCATTTGTAAAGCCATAGTTGAGTCCCATGGCGGTAGCATTTGTACATGTCAATCAGATCTCGGAGGTGCATTGTTTATTTTTACACTGCCCTATCTGGAGGTGAAGTAGTGGTAGATCATATGAGTATTTTAGTTGTTGAAGATGATAAATATATTATGTCACTAATAACCATGTTTCTAAAGGATGAAGGATACAAGACCGTTGCTGCAGCGACAGGAAAAGAAGCCCTAGCATTGTTTTATGCCAATAATCCTGATATCATTCTCCTAGATTTAGGATTACCCGATATCGATGGGATGGAGGTTATTAGACAAATACGAGAAAAAAGTGATGCCCCCATTATCGTTGTTTCTGCCCGAGAAGAAGTCACCGATAAAATTAGCGCTCTCTACAGTGGCGCGGACGATTATATGACTAAACCCTTCTACCCAGGTGAGTTACTAGCGCGTATCAGAGTCGCACAGCGCAAAAAAGATAGTATAAATCATTCAGATCATTTAGGTATGTTTACTCGTGATAACTTACGTGTCGATTATGGTAAGGGACTTGTATTCGTGGATGGAAATGAAGTCCATTTGACCCCCATGGAATATAAATTGTTAAAACTTTTGATTGCCAATAAAGGCAAGGTCTTGACACATAGCTATATAATTAATCAAATCTGGGGGTACGGTGAAACGGGTGACGCCAACGGTCTGCGAGTATTTATGGCAAGTTTGCGACGAAAAATAGAAAAGGATACAGCTAACCCTAGATTCATTCTTACTCAAGTAGGCATTGGTTACCGTTTTGCTGATAACTAGGAGGGCTCCCTGCTCCTCCAAATTGGTTATCCTCTTACCATAACTATCAATCAAGTCATTGATCCCGAAATAAAACATACGCCCCGCATTTCTGATCAAAAATGCGGGGCGTTCTGTACCACGCTATCCCCATATTGTTACCGCATTATGTTTCATCTTCAAAAGTCACCAATTAATCGTACTTCTGTTTCCAGTTCTGCTCCAAAACGATGTTTTACTTCTGTCTGAATATGCTTAATCAAGTTTAGAATATCACTACTTGTAGCATTGCCTGTATTAACAATGAAGCCTGCGTGCTTCAAGGAAACTTGTGCACCCCCAATTTGATAACCTTTTAAATTTGCATCTTGAATTAATTTTCCTGTGTAGTGTCCAACCGGTCTTTTGAAGATGCTCCCGGCACTGGGAAATTCAAGAGGTTGGCTTTCTTCTCTTTTTCGCATTAACTCATCCATCGTGTTCTGTATAGCTTCCTCATTGCCCTTGCGTAGAGTAAATTTTGCTTTTATAATAATATCGCCATTTCTTTGCATAACGCTCGTTCTATAACCAAGCTCTAACTCGTCCGCCTTTCTAA
>JANKMV010000173.1 GCA_024650095.1 Bacillota bacterium
GATAAAAAGCTGACCGCATGCGGTCAGCTTTTTGGTAGCTAGCGTAGAAATGGATTATGTTCTATTTCCTCACCAATGGTGGTTTGAGGACCATGGCCTGGATAAACCACAGTGTGCGAGGGTAGTGTAAGTAGTTTTTCCATAATGGAGGGGATAATTTCATCAAATGACCCGCCGGGGAGATCTGTACGCCCAATGGAGCCCGCAAAGAGCGTGTCACCACTAAAGAGGGAGTCTTCCACCTGTAGACAGATGGAACCTTTCGTGTGACCTGGTGTGGCTATGACCGTCACTGTGAGCTTACCGACGTGAAGCTGTTGCCCATCTTGCAGAAAACGATCGGCTTGCGCTAACGTCTCATGGCGAGAAAAAATTGTTAAACTTTCTGTGGGGTTACTATAGAGCTCACCATCAGCTTCATGGATAAGGAGAGGCACGCCTAATGCTTTCCGTACGTCCTCATTCGCTCCGGTATGATCAAAATGTCCATGAGTATTGATAATATACGTAATATTCACATTCGCTTCTTTCACCATTGCTAAAATTTGCGCGGCTTCGGCACCCGGATCAATGAGTACTCCTTCTCGTGTTTCTTCACAAGCCAACATATAACAGTTAGCGGCAAATGAGCCGACCTCCATACCTTTTATCAGCACTGTAACACCTCTTTCATTGCTTCTCTTGTAGTATTTCCACCCAAGCGAGTGAAAATCCTGCCGCGCAAATTCGGGGATAGAGAATACTATACGTTGTGCTTTACTTCTCCACCGCCTGCACCAATGCTTGTTGTAAGTCTGCTAAAATATCATTGATATCTTCAAGGCCGATGGAAAGACGGATATAATCATCAGTAACGCCCGCCTTTGCCTGTTCCTCTGCAGTAAGCTGTGAATGTGTGGTCGTTGCCGGATGAATTGCGAGGGATTTGGCATCACCAATATTGGCCACATGAGAAAAAAGCTCTAGTGATTCAATAAATCGCTGCCCCGCAGCCCGACCGCCCTTAATACCAAAACCGAGGAGAGCACTGCAGCCTTTGGGTAAATACTTTTGCACTAAAGCAGCAGAGGCGTGACCCGCGAGCCCAGGATAGTTAACCCAACTCACAGCAGGATGTGCAGCTAAAAATTCTGCCACCGCCAGTCCATTATCACTATGTCTTTCCATGCGTAGATGAAGTGTTTCCAAGCCCTGTAGGAAGAGAAAAGCATTAAAGGGAGAAATGCTCGCCCCTAGATCGCGTAATATTTGCACACGTGCTTTGATAATATAGGCCAGTGACCCAAATGATTCCACATAACGCATGCCATGGTAACTAGGATCGGGCTCTGTTAACTCGGGGAAACGATCGCGCGTCCACGTAAAGTTGCCCGAATCCACAATGATGCCCCCAATGGAAGTGCCATGACCCCCAATGAATTTCGTGAGCGAGTGCACCACTATATCGGCGCCATGCTCAAAGGGCCGCAAGAGATAAGGCGTCATCACTGTATTGTCCACCACTAGGGGTACCCCGGCAGCATGAGCAATCTCCGCCACGGCGCTAAGATCCAAAACATCTAACTTCGGATTGCCCAACGATTCCGCATAGACGGCTTTCGTTTTGGTAGTGATGGCCCGACGGAAGTTTTCTGGATCGCCCGGGTCAACCAACTTTACAGTAATGCCCATTTTAGCAAAGGTGGAGGTGAAAAGCGTAAATGTACCACCGTAGAGACTACTAGCAGCCACAATTTCATCTCCCACCTGTGCTATGTTTAAGAGAGCTAGCGAGATGGCTGATTGCCCACTGGCTACCGCCAGCGCTCCCACACCGCCCTCTAGTGCCGCCACCCGCTTTTCCAAAACGTCGGTGGTGGGGTTCATGATACGGGTATAAATATTACCAAACTCCTCCAAGCCAAAGAGACGAGCCGCATGTTCCGTATCATTAAATAGATACGATGTGGTTTGATAAATGGGAACTGCGCGTGAACCTGTGGCCGGATCCACAACCTGTCCTGCATGTACAGCTAGTGTAGCAAAACGATGGTCCTTACTCATTCTGATCACACTCCTATTTATTAGTTTGTACTTTTGGGAAACATAGTATAAGAAAAGCGCACTTAGTCGGTTCCCTTTTATGCGCTTTTCAATACTGGTTACCTTAACCACTTGCTAGGTGCAAGTGATAAATTCCCTTACCAGTATAAGAAAACCTCTTCCGTTAAGAAGAGGCAATAGTTAACACTCTCCTTATCTTGCAGGCTTTCCTGCAGGAATTGGCACCTTCCAGTTCCCTGGGGTTGCCGGGCTTCATCGGACCTGTCCCTCCACCACTCTTGATAAGAATTCCTATGCATTTATACACACCAATCACTATATGATTACTATGGTAACAGTTTGCCTTTGCTCTGTCAATTCTTTTTTGCTTTTTCGCAATCTATCAGAATGAAGGCTATAGGCATGTCACTAGCATATGGTACATACTTCACATAAAACGAGTTTTTTTTGAGAATGACTTGAGGTTTTGCCTATTTATAGATTATAATTAAAGGAAATTCCCCTGTTAAGGAGGGAAAGTCATGCAAGATCGTGTATTCAATTTTAACCCCGGTCCATCTACCCTTCCGGTCTCTGTTTTGCAAAAAGCTCAGGCTGAACTAGTAAACTACAAGGGTTGTGGTATGTCAATTATGGAAATGTCCCACCGTGCCAAAGAGTATGTGGAAATTGTTGCAGGTACAGAAGCACTGTTTAAAGAGTTAACGGGTGTGGGAGACGATTATCGTGTCATGTTTTTACAAGGGGGCGCGAGTCAACAATTTGCCATGATTCCGTTAAACTATCTCGGAGCAGAACAAAGTGCAGACTATGTTGTTACAGGTAGTTTTGCAGAAAAAGCCTTTAAAGAAGCCCAAAAAATGGGTAATGTCCAGCTGGCGGCCAGTAGTGCAGAACAGCAATATAACCAAATTCCCCCGCAAGAAAAACTCAAACTAGCTGCGGATGCGGCCTATGTACATATCACCACTAATAATACTATTTATGGCACCGAATGGCACTATCTCCCCGAAACCAATGGTGTACCCCTAATCGCTGATATGTCTAGTGATATTTTAAGTCGTCCGCTCGATTATAGTAAGTTTGATTTTCTTTATGCGGGCGCCCAGAAAAATCTTGGGCCCTCAGGTGTGGTTTTGGTGATGGCGCGCAAAGAAATGGTAGCTAACCGTCCCTCATCGCTACCCACCATGTTCAACTATGAAACCTTCGCCAAACATGATTCCCTCTACAACACACCACCCACCTTTGGCATTTACATGCTCAATCTTGTGCTCCAATGGATCAAAGAAAATGGCGGTCTTACCGCCATGGGCCAGAGGAATCAAGCAAAAGCCAACCTGATTTATGCAGTCATTGATGAGGATGATTATTATCGTGGTCATGCCCAAGAGCAGAGCCGTAGTTTGATGAATATTACCTTCCGCTTACCTAATGAGGATTTGGAAAAAGCATTTGTGGAAGAAGCAACAAAGCACGGCCTCACTGGACTTAAAGGACATCGTTCTGTGGGCGGCATGCGCGCTTCTGTGTATAATGCCATGAGCCATGAGGGTTGTGTAGCCCTGGCCAACTTTATGCAAGACTTTAGAAAGCGTAATGGGTAAGCTACGTACATCTACGCATGTATGCAGAAGAGGAGTGAAGCAAGCGCAATGCTATCTAACAAAGCACAGTCCATTACCCCTTCTCCAACGCTACTCATTGATGCCAAGGCCAAAAAAATGAAGCGTGAGGGTGTGGACGTGATTGGTTTTGGTGCAGGAGAACCTGACTTTGAAACACCGGAACACATCAAACAAGCAGCCATCCAAGCCATTGGTGATGGTTTTACCCGCTATACCCCAGTAGCTGGCGCCCTAGACTTACAAGAAGCCATTTGCCACAAGCTCAAACGAGATAATAACCTCTCCTATCAGCCCCAGGAAATTGTAGCAAGTAATGGCGCTAAGCATTCTCTTTCTAATATCTTTGCGGCCTTACTCAACCCCGGAGATGAAGTAATCATTCCTGCACCTTTCTGGGTTAGCTATCCAGAAATTGTAAAAATACATGACGGCATCCCCGTTATTGTACCGACCCACATTGAGAATCGTTGCAAAATTACAGTGACGGAATTGGCCGATGCCTTAACAGAGAAAACAAAAGCCATTATCATTAATAGCCCTAATAATCCCACAGGGCAAGTGTATACACGCACAGAACTTCAGGCCATCGCGGACTTCGCAATAAAGCATAATCTCTATGTCATCTCAGATGAAATATATGAGAAGCTCATTTACGGTAAAGAAGAGCATCTCAGCATAGCCTCCCTGGGTGCAGAGATAAAAAAGCGCACCATTGTCGTTAACGGCGTTTCCAAGGCGTACGCCATGACGGGCTGGCGCATTGGTTATACGGCATCCATTGCCCCCATTGCCAAGCTTATGAGCAGTATCCAAAGTCATACAACGAGCAACGCCAATGCCATTGCGCAACGGGCAACCATTGCTGCCTTGTTGGGCCCTGAAGACTCGCTTCGTGACATGAGGATTGCCTTTGCAGAGCGCCGCGATTATATGGTGCAACAAATTGACACCATCCCAGAGTTAACCTGCATCGAACCCGAAGGTGCATTTTACGTTTTTGTCGATGTGAGTCGTCTCTTTGGTCGTGCGTACCACGGACAAACGGTTACCACTAGTGTGGATTTTGCTACCCTACTGTTGGATAATGTTCAGGTAGCGGTAGTTCCAGGATCAGCCTTTGGTGCACCTGACTATATCCGCTTTTCCTATGCACTCGCCATGGAGCAGATGCAAAAAGGCATGAAGCGCTTTGAACAATTCATCCAGGAAATAAAATAGGTAACCCGGAATGCACCATCCCTGATATAGTTGCTTCTGTTTATCCAGCAAGCAAGATACACAAACATTTTCTCACAACCTAATGTTGGGAATATGTACTCCATTCAACGAGCAAGCAAGATACCCAGCGTGTTGCCATAACCTAATATTGGGAGCATGTACTACATAACTGCGAACGAGCATAGTACCAAACGCAAACGTGTTGCCTCAACCTAGTGTAGGGAACGGTCTTGACCGTTCCACATGCCCATAACCCTACGTGGGTGCACAATGACCATAAAATCGCGCACTACGATGAATAGGAGCCGGGGACAAGCAATATGCCCATTTACTACATCCAATATAGTTTACTGCCAATGAAAAAACTGCCTGTC
>JANKMV010000174.1:0-2622 GCA_024650095.1 Bacillota bacterium
CCATTAAATCGCTTGCAATTAGCAAGCGGTCAAGGTAACCAGTACTGAAAATCGCAGATAGGGAACTGATTGAGGGCGCTTTTCTTGGTACTGGTACCCATTAAATCGCTTGCAATTAGCAAGCGGTCAAGGTAACCAGTACTGAAAATCGCGAAAATTTTTCCCATTAGTGCAGAGAGAAAGGATGTATTGAATGAAAGTTTACAAAATGCAATTGGCTGGACGTGAATTTAGTTTTGAAACCGGTCGGATTGCCAAGCAAGCTAGTGGAGCTGTCCTGATGCGCTACGGTGATACCGTAATGCTTTCCACTGCCACTGCTTCTGCCGAACCCCGTGAAGGCGTCGACTTTTTCCCCATGACCGTTGACTACGAAGAACGCCTTTATGCCGTAGGCAAAATCCCCGGTGGTTTTATCAAAAGAGAAGGGAGACCGACGGAAAAAGCAATCCTGGCTGCCCGCATGACGGACAGGCCTTGCCGTCCATTATTTCCTAAAGGATTTCGCAATGCAGTACATATTGTCAGCACAGTAATGTCGGTGGATCAGGATAGCCCGCCAGATGTATTATCCATCTGTGGTGCATCTGCAGCGTTATCCATCTCTAACATTCCCTTCGCGGGTCCCATTGCCGCGGTGGTTGTGGGTTGGGTAGATGGTAAACCCGTAATTAATCCAACACAAGAAGAGGCGGCAGCATCTCGTCTTTCTCTCGTCGTCGCTAGCACCAAAGAAGCCATTATGATGGTGGAAGCCGGTGCTTATGAATTGACAGAAGAAGAGATTCTCGAAGCTATCATGGCAGGTCATGAAGCGAACCAGGGTATTGTGGCATTGCAAGAACAAATGATGGCAGAGATTGGCAATCAAAAGATGGAAGTAAAAGTCTTTACACCCGCGGAAGATATTGCAGCACAGGTACGGGAGTTTTGCCAAGACAAAGTTTACAACGCCGTCAAGACCATTGAAAAGCATGCGCGCGAAACCGCCATTGCTACAACAAAGACGGAAGCCATTACACATTTTGCAGAGATCTATCCCGAAAATGATAAAGATGTGCGCGTAAGCTATGATAACTTGGTTAAAGCAACTATGCGTGCGATGATTGTTAAGGAAAATTTACGCCCAGATGGTCGCAAAAGCGACGAAATTCGCCCCATTTCTGTAGAAGTCGGTATTTTACCCCGCACGCACGGTTCTGGCTTGTTCACGCGTGGTCAAACGCAAGTGTTAAATATTTGCACTTTGGGAGCACCGGGTGATGTACAGCGCTTGGATGGTCTGGGACTAGATGAACCAAAACGCTACATGCATCACTACAACTTCCCACCGTATAGTGTTGGTGAAGCCGGCTTTATGCGCGGAGCCAGTCGTCGTGATATTGGACATGGGGCCTTAGCTGAACGGGCTATCGTTCCCGTCTTGCCGACACAAGAAGAGTTTCCCTACACTATGCGTCTTGTTTCTGAAGTAGTTGAATCCAACGGATCGACTTCTATGGGTGCTGTCTGTAGTTCTGCACTTTCCCTTATGGATGCGGGTGTTCCCATTAAAAAACCAGTTTCTGGCATAGCCATGGGCTTGATAATGGAACCTGATGACGTCGCCATTCTCTCTGATATTCAGGGGATGGAAGACTTCTTAGGAGATATGGACTTTAAGATTGCAGGTACAAAGGACGGTATTACGGCTTTACAAATGGACGTTAAAGTAAAGGGCTTGTCCCGTGAACTATTGGCGCGTGCTTTATCACAGGGCAAACAGGGGTACATGTACATCATGGGTAAAATGACAGATGTCATCCCCGAGCCTCATACAGATCTTTCAGCTTATGCTCCTCGTATCATTACCATCCAAATCAATCCTGATAAAATCAGAGATGTCATTGGACCTGGCGGTAAGATGATTAATAAAATTGTCGCTGAGACAGAGGCTTCCATTGATATTGAACCTGATGGTACCATATATATTGCCGCTGTTAATTCAGAGAGTGGTATGAAAGCCCAACAAATGATTGAGAGCATCACAAAAGATGTTGAAATTGGCACCATCTACATGGGTAAAATAACCCGCGTAGAGAAATATGGAGCCTTTGCTGAGGTCCTTCCAGGTAAAGAGGGTCTGATCCACATTTCCCGTCTTGCTCACGATAGAGTGGAAAAAACTGAAGATGTGGTAAACTTAGGTGACGAGACTCCGGTTAAAGTCATTGGTATTGATGACCGCGGTCGCATTGATCTTTCACGCCGAGCAGCTGTTCCCAATGCAAAGGGCGAAATGATTGAGGAAGAAGCCCAACCAAAACGAGAAGAGCGCCGAGATCGTAGACCAAGTAACGATCGAGACAGACGCCCACGAAGAACATAAACATATGTTTATGTTCTTTTTTTTTCCACTGAATCATATCACTTGCAGTTAGCAAGTGGCGAACGTAGTCAGTACTGAAAGCGGGGAGTACGCGAATGCATCTCAAATTCTATCAGCTTTTGTAGGTGAGTAAGCAGACTATTTTATATATATGAGTAAAGCAATAATTTGGTGATACGAACCGTCACACAAATTTGCCTTAGCTATATTATAATTATGAAAATAGTTTGTGAAAGGAGTTTCGATAGTGCAAA
>JANKMV010000174.1:2632-5262 GCA_024650095.1 Bacillota bacterium
GAATGAAGTAACGCATTCTGTCTTTTATGCACCCCTATATGCAGCTATGAACCTAGGATATTTTGAGGAAGAGGGTCTAGAGATCGAGATGATGACGGGTCAAGGAGCCGATAAAGTTATGACTGCTCTCTTGTCGGGTGAGTCAGATGTGGGTTTCATGGGACCTGAAGCATCAATTTACGTGCATAATCAAGGTCAGGATGATTATGCAGTAAACTTTGCCCAGTTGACAAAACGTGATGGCTCATTCTTAGTCGCGCGGGAAGCAAATCCAAATTTCAGCTGGGAAGATGTGCGGGGCAAGAGTATTATAGGCGGTCGTAAGGGTGGTGTCCCTTTGATGACGCTAGAGTATGTACTTAAAAATAATGGGTTAGTTCCAGGGGATGATGTGGAAGTCATGACCCACATTCAATTTGCTCTCATGGGTGGTGCTTTCACGGGCGGTGAAGGTGATTATGTGACGTTGTTTGAGCCGGTAGCCACAGCACTTGAGATGGAAGGTGTGGGCTTTGTGGTGGCTTCTGTAGGCGAAGATAGTGGTGAAATTCCGTATACTGTCTTTTGTGCACGAAAAAGTTTCATAGAAGCCAATCCTGATGTCATACAAAAGTTCACAAATGCGATCTACCGTGGGCAGGTCTGGGTACAAAACAGTACGCCACAGGAAATTGCGGCAGCTATTTTGTCTTCTTTCCCCGACGCCAACGAAGAGGTATTAGCAAAGGTTGCACAGCGTTACCAAGATATCGATGCTTGGGCAGCTACTCCAGTTTTTACAGAAGATGCATTTGATCGCTTACAAGATGTGATGGAGATGGCTGGCGAACTTGATAAGCGCGCTCCCTATGGCGATTTGGTAACGAATGAGTTTGCCGAACAAGCAATGGAACAGGTAAAATAACAAGGAAAGGAGAGAGAAAATGAGGGCAGAGAAAGTTGTAAGAATTGAAAACGTCGCCATGACATTCCATAGTGATGAGGGAGAAATTTCTGCCCTTGCTGATATCTCTCTCGAGATTGCTCAAGGGGAATTTGTTTGTATTGTTGGACCCAGTGGCTGTGGTAAATCTACCTTGCTCAATATTTTAGCTGGCCTCGTTACTCCATCTGCAGGGGCTGCCTATATCCAAGAGCAAAGGGTGAGTAATGCTACCTCCTTGGTGGGATACATGCCACAAAGTGATCAATTGTTCGAATGGCGTACCATTTGGAAAAACGTGCTATTGGGTTTAGAGGTCCAAAACAAGGTCAATGATGATACTAAAGCCTTTGTGGAGCAAATGTTGCAAACGTATGGTCTCTATGAATTTAGAAACGCCTACCCGAGTCAACTATCAGGTGGCATGCGCCAACGTGCTGCCTTGATTCGTACACTAGCCATCAATCCGGAAATTTTGCTATTGGATGAAGCATTCTCTGCGCTCGATTACCAAACGCGCTTAGTGGTTGCCGATGAAGTTAAACAAATTATTGCCAGGGAGAACAAAACAGCTATCCTCGTGACCCACGATATTGCAGAAGCCATTAGTATGGCTGATCGCGTTGTAGTTTTAACGAAAAGACCGGGCTCTATAAAAAATATTCATCGTATTATGCTAACATGCCAAGTGCATACACCCCTTGGGTGCCGCGAAGCAGTAGAATTCAAGGATTATTTTAATCTTATCTGGAAGGAGCTAGACGTGCATGCCTAACACAGACGGTACACTAGCGGCCTCCGCTGACCATCAAGCTTATCTAAAAGGAAGGAAAAATTATCGCACCCGTGTTGTGACAGCACAGATTTTGATCTTAGTGGGTTTCATCTTATTGTGGGAGATTGCTGCAAACTTGCGTTGGATCGACCCATTTATCACGAGTCAACCCACACGTATTATGCGTACTCTCATTTCTCTGCACGGCGAGGGTTCACTCTATCGACATGTTGGCATTACTGTTGTGGAAACGGCGGCTGGCTTTATTTTAGGAACTGTAGCCGGTACCATAGTTGCCATTGTCCTCTGGTGGTCTGACACCCTAGCAGAGGTGCTAGATCCCTATCTAGTGGTTCTCAATAGCTTACCTAAGGTCGCACTAGGTCCCATACTAATCGTTTGGTTAGGGCAAGGTATGCAAGCCATTGTGGCCATGGCCGTCTTTGTCTCCCTTGTGGTGACCATTCTTGGCGTATACTCCGGCTTTTCACAGGTAGATCAAAATAAAATCAAATTGCTTAAAACGTTTGGTGCCAGCAAACGTCAAATCTTGCAAAAGGTGATTTTACCTGCGAGCGTTCCCACCATTGTTTCAGCCTTAAAGATTAACGTTGGCTTATCGTGGGTTGGTGTGATCGTGGGCGAATTTTTAGTATCTCGTGCAGGCTTGGGGTATTTAATTGTCTATGGCGGTCAAGTTTTTCGCTTGGATTTAGTGATGGCCAGTGTGATCATATTATGTGTTGCTGCAGCGCTTATGTATAGAGGCGTTCTGATTCTAGAAAAGATTGCAGTAAAATGGCAATAGCGTCACCTAAAAATAAAATTATTCCTTTGCCCGGGCTCATGCTCGGGCTTTTCTCTGTCATTTTTATTTTTGCCTACGCATACCTTTTAGAAAGTGAGTCAAGTGTGAGATGAGGTGAATACTTG
>JANKMV010000175.1 GCA_024650095.1 Bacillota bacterium
CAGCAAGTATAAAGACAGTTGATGAAAACATTGCACTAGGTAAATTTTCATGATAGAATTCTATGTATACAATAGTGTGCACAGTATCGTGAGGGGCTGTTATGGAATTTATTCGTATAGGTGAAAAATTAATTAATATACATAAAATTGATGTAACAATTAGGCGTATCCTCAAATTGCGTAATGAGGGCATGTCTCAGCAGGAAGTAGCGATAAAGCTACAACTGGATAGGACGTTTATTTCGCGGTTAGAAACGCTAGGCAATGTACGGCGAGGTGGGCGCATTGGATTGATGGCATTTCCCGTACAAAACAAAGAGGAATTACTATCACTCGCTGATCGTTATGGAATTGAAGATAGGCTTATTCTGTCAGAAGAAGAGCGATGGCAGTTAGTTGCGAATAAAAACGGAATTGACTTCCTTAATCAGGTAATTGCAATTATTGAGCAGTTTCGCCAGTGTGATACAGTATTCGTTTTTTGTTCAGCGAAGTGGAATCGTTTAGCAGCTGCCTTGCTGGATAATGAGGTGGTCACAGTGGAAATCGGTCATTCTCCCATTACAAAGGATGTTTTAGTAAGAATAAATGAGGTGGAAGCCACCTTGAATCCATTTATGGGAGATGAATTTGGGGAGGGTACATTGTGAAGCGAGTGGTCAGTATCAGTTTAGGTTCATCGAAGCGCAATCACGCGGTCGAGGTAGAAATGGCTGGCCAGGCTTGCCAAGTGGAACGCATTGGTACGGATGGTGACATGAAAAAGATGATGACCATGATTGAGGAGTTAGATGGTCAGATTGATGCGTTTGGTTTAGGTGGGATGGATCTTTATGTTTATGCTGGACCACAACGCTATACTCTGCGAGAGGCAAAAAAAGTAGTTAAAGCGGCTAAAAAGACACCCATAGTGGATGGTTCAGGTTTAAAGAATACGCTGGAACGAAAAGTAATTTCTTACCTAGAAACGGAAACAAGTTTACTAAAGGGAGCTCCCCATGTCTTGATGATGTCAGGTGCAGATCGATTTGGTATGGCGCAAGCGCTTGATGCGGCAGGGTGTACGCTTACTTGTGGTGATTTAATCTTCACCATCGGGATCCCAATACCGCTACGATCATTACAGTCTTTAGAACGAATTGCTCGTTTACTAGCACCCTTGATATGTCAACTTCCTTTGGCTATGCTCTACCCCACGGGAAAAAAGCAGGAAGAAAATAAGCCTAAAGCAGGCCACCTGTTCCAGGCTGCTGATATTATAGCCGGTGACTTTCACTTTATTCGACGGTACATGCCAGGAAATATGCAGGGTAAAATAATTATTACTAATACCACCACTGCCGATGATGTAAGGCTTCTTAAGGAACGTGGGGTAAAAACACTAGTTACAACAACGCCGGATTTGAACGGTCGATCTTTTGGTACTAATGTGATGGAAGCCTTACTGGTGGCGCTGTCAGGAAAACAGCGGGAGCTAGAAGCTACTGAATATGAAGATTTGTTGGTAGATGTTAATTTTACTCCACGAATAACACATTTAAGCTAGGAGGACCTTATGGGCGATTTTGCTTTTGTAATTCACCCCATCGAATTGAATGATATTTTTCGTAAATTTAAGTTCATGCAAAAATGGCCCGTACCTTTGGTGGAAAATATTATCAAAGTGGTGCCACCTTTTAAAGTTTCTGAAATTACCGGTGTACGTTCGGATCTCGCTGAAACATCCGGTTATTTTGTGACATGTCCCCTGACTTCGAAGCAAATGGTTACCTTACCAGAAGACATGGTGATCAAAAAAATTATTAAGACAGGTAAACTTGCAGAAAAGTTGGGTGCAAGAATATTAGGCTTGGGAGCTATGACTTCTGTGGTCGGCGATGCCGGTATTACAATAGCAAAGAATCTCGATATTGCCGTAACCACAGGAAACAGCTACACTGTTGCCACAGCGTTGCAGGGGACAAAGAAAGCTGCAAAGTTAATGGGTACGGATCTCTCGCAAGCAGAGGTACTCGTTGTGGGCGCTACGGGTTCTATTGGCAGTGTTTGTGCACGTATTTTAGCCCGCGACGCTCGCTTTTTAACGTTAATGGCACGTGACAGAAGAAAATTAGACCATTTGTCTGCACGCATCTTACGCGAAACAGGCTTGGCCGCTAAAATATCCACTGATATCAAGCGCTCTGTACAACGAGCTGACATCATCATTACCGTTACAGGATCCGCGGAAGCAGTGATTGATGTAATGGACTTGAAGCCTGGTGCCATCGTATGTGATGTAGCAAGACCTCGTGACGTATCCAAGCGTGCAGCACAATCACGAAATGACGTCTTGGTCATTGAGGGTGGGGTGGTGGATGTTCCGGGAAACGTTGATTTTGGCTTTAATTTTGGCTTTCCTCCCCGCACATCATATGCTTGTATGGCAGAAACCATGTTGTTATCTTTGGAAAAAAGGTTTGAATCCTTTACATTAGGACGAGACCTATCTGTCGCTCAAGTTGATGAGATCAGCCAAATCGCAGATAAACATAATTTTAAAATTTCTGGTTTCCGTAGCTTTGAACGAGCTGTAACCGCTGATGAAATTTCGCTAGTACGACAAAATGCTGCAAAAAATTACAGATAGCCGAAGTAAAAATCAGGTTATACAAGCCTGATTTTTTTTAAGCTCAACATCTTTATCATACTAAATCAACAGTGTTTGACAAACCGTAGTTACTGTTTTATAATGGATTAGAAAAAATTGCAAGAAATCTAATAGTTATACTTTAGGAGCCAAACAGCTATACTAGGGAAACAAGAGACTCCAGAAAGCGGAATCGCCGTTGTGAGGCGATTCGTTATTAATTTTTACGACAAAACTATAGTAAACATCCTTCTCTTTACCGAATATACTTCAGAGAATAATTTAAAACGCATCAAAGGAGCGAAGTAAATGGTAAGCAAAGAAGTTATCCTCACCTATGGGGGCCTCGAGAAGCTAGAAAAAGAGCTGGAGCATTTAAAATCTATTAGACGTCGCGAAGTCGCGGCCCGGATCAAAACAGCTATTTCATTCGGGGACATTTCGGAAAACTCCGAGTATGAAGATGCCAAAAATGAACAAGCATTCATTGAAGGACGTATTATTACACTGGAAAAGATGTTACGCAATGTCAGCTTGATTGAAGACGCTAAAAACGATTCTGGCACCGTTACTGTAGGCTCTACCATTATGCTTAAAGACTTGGAATTTAACGAGGATTTTGAATATAAAATTGTGGGCTCCGCAGAGGCAAATCCAGCAGAAAATAAGATTTCCAATGAATCACCTGTTGGTAAAGCAATTCTGGGGAAAGAAGTTAATGATGTGGTGGAAGTATCTGTTCCGGCAGGAGTACTAAAATACCAGATTCTACAAATATCCTAACTCATCGTAACGCAATAGGGGTTAGAAGTTGGTGGTGTGTTAATAATGACGGAAGTGTTTAGTGAGTATGAGCAAGTGCGGCGGCAAAAGCTTGCGAAGCTACATCAATTAGGGGAAGATGCTTATGGTGAGAAATTTCCTACTTCACATCATGCGCTGGATGTTCTTACTTCATTTGAAGAACTAGATGGCCAGCTGGTAACGTTGGCAGGCCGACTGATGACGGTACGGGCGCACGGAAAAGCCACATTTGCAAACCTTCAAGATGAAAGTGGGCAGATTCAGATTTATGTCCGCCTAAATGATGTTGGTGAACGAGTATACCAATTGCTTGAACTGCTAGACATCGGTGATCTTATTGGTATTACGGGTGACGTATTTCGAACTCGTCGTGGCGAAGTAACCATCGCTGTAAAAGCATTGCGGTTATTAGCAAAATCATTGCGACCACTGCCAGAAAAATGGCATGGTTTAACAAATGTAGACTTGCGTTACCGTCAGCGTTATGTGGATCTCATTATGAATCCTGATGTAAAAAAAGTGTTTATTTTGCGCAGTAAAATTGTTCAGGAAATTCGTAACTATTTAAATAACGAAGGCTTTCTTGAAGTCGAAACACCGGTCATGCACACCATTGCTGGTGGCGCTGCGGCTAAACCCTTTATTACACACCATAATGCCTTAGATATGAACCTCTATCTACGTATTGCTACTGAGCTTCATCTAAAAAGATTGCTTGTTGGTGGTATGGATAAGGTATATGAACTAGGACGTATTTTCCGTAATGAAGGACTATCAACAAAACATAACCCAGAATTCACTACCGTGGAGCTCTACCAAGCGCAAGCCGATTATCAAGATATGATGCGCTTAACAGAGAATCTTGTCGCTGATGTGGCACAGAAAGTACTGGGGACACTTAAAGTATCTTTCCAGGATAGCGAATTGGATTTGACTCCACCTTGGTCACGTCTCACCATGCTGGAGGCTATACATAAATATGCTGGGCTCGATTTTACTCATATTAGTACTGATGAGCAGGCATATGAAGTAGCAAAGCAGAAGGGACTAGACGTCAAAGTTGGAACCGCACGTGGAGAAATCATCAATGAGATTTTTGAAGAGTTTGTTGAAAAACATTTGTTTCAACCCACATTCATTATGGACTATCCCATTGAGGTGTCACCTCTGGCGAAACGAAAAGCAGATGATCCTAGCATGACGTACAGATTTGAGGCCTTTATGGCTAGTAGTGAAATTGCAAATGCCTTCACAGAGTTGAATGATCCTATCGATCAGCGAGACCGCTTTGAGTTGCAAGTAGCTAAGCGTGTGGCAGGCGATGAAGAAGCGCATATGTTAGATGAAGATTTTCTACAGGCGCTGGAATACGGTATGCCACCTGCTGGCGGTTTGGGTATCGGGATTGATCGGCTAATAATGATGTTAACCGATTCCTCATCTATTAGAGATGTTATTCTTTTCCCCACCATGCGGCCTAGAGAGCAAAGTGTACCAGCGAATACGTTAGATTAATTGAGTCTGTTTCCATTATAAGCGCTTGAGAACCGTCTAATCGAGCTAGCCTTGATTTAGGCGGTTCGTGTTTACCCAAAGAATAGTAACAGTATCCGCTTACTTTTCGGGGACGGCGGACGTTTTCTTTATTACTTTTCTTAAAAGAAAGTGGACAAAATGCTATAAATGTGTTATTATATCAAAGTCGCTTACTGAACGGTAATCTTTGCAGAAGTCGTACATGACTATAAATGTACACAGTACATACTTGCTGCCAAGCAAAAAACGGCATTCGGGCTTCGGCCTTAATTCT
>JANKMV010000176.1:0-2399 GCA_024650095.1 Bacillota bacterium
CGCCACGAAACCAGACAGCCAAGAAATCTGCTTTATTCCTGATGATGATTATAAACGGTTTTTGCGAGAAGAGACGGATGTTACGTCTCAACCTGGACCCATTCTTGACCTAGACGGTCACCGTTTAGGCACACATCAAGGGTTAGCCAACTATACCGTGGGACAGCGCAAAGGATTAGGGATAGCGGTGGGCAAACCCATATTTGTGGTGGAGTTGGATATGGTCAACAACACTCTCATTGTGGGTGATGATCGTGATGTTTTTTTTCACGCGCTGATTGCGCATGATGTAAACTTTATCTTAATTCCCGCTTTAACAGAACCGAGAAATGTAATGGCAAAAATTCGTTATCATGCACAAGAAGTACCTGCATTATTGTCACCACTTGCAAACGGCCGTGTACGCTTGGATTTCATTGAGCCCGAGCGTGCCGTAACCCCAGGTCAGTCCGTAGTTTTCTATGAGGGTGATGATGTGGTCGGTGGTGGTATCATTGAAAAAGCGATACGGTAAAGAAAAGGGGAGAGCAATGAAAGCAGAAATTATTGCTACGGGTACAGAATTGTTACTAGGACAGATTACCAATACCAATGCGCGCTTTCTTTCCGAGAAGTTAGCGGAAAAGGGTATTGATGTCTACTGGCACACTGTGGTGGGAGATAATACAAAAAGACTGGAAGAGGCGCTACGTTTAGCCCTATCGCGAGCTGATGTTGTTATTACCTCCGGTGGTCTCGGTCCCACCATGGATGATCTCACCAAAGAGACCGTCGCCCGTGTTTTAGAACTCCCATTGGAACCCCATAGTGGCTGGGAGGAGCACATGACTGCCATCTTTACACGTCCGGGATGGGTAATGACCAATAATAACCGCAAACAAGCATTACTCCCACAGGGTGCAAAGCTTATTTTTAACGATAATGGCACAGCGCCTGGTGTATGGCTTGAACATCAGGGAAAAATTATTGTGCTGCTACCAGGTCCTCCGCGCGAATTAGAACCCATGTTCACAGAGAAAATTTTACCGCTTCTACCCGCAACAGATAGCCTTTTGCTCTCGCGCATCTTGAAGATTACCGGTGTGGGGGAATCGGCCATGGAAGACATGGTGGCCGACCTACTTGTGGCTCAATCAAATCCCACCATCGCTCCCTTAGCCAAATTTAGTGAAGTGCATTTGCGTATCACGGCAAAAGCAAAAACGCGGCATACATGTCTAGCACTCCTAGACGAAGCCGAAGAAAAACTAGTGGCACGCTTAGGTGTTCACGTCTTTGCGCGTGATCAAGAAACCATGGTGGATGTGGTGGCACAAGCATTGCAACGGCAGCAACTCACGCTGGCGGTGGCTGAATCGTGTACCGGTGGCTTGTTATCCCATACACTCACCAATATTTCCGGCAGCTCCAACTATTTCCTCGAAGGAATTGTTACCTATAGTAATGCGGCTAAAATAAATATACTCGGTGTACCCGCCGGCCTCATAGAAGAAGACGGTGTTGTTTCAGAGCAGGTTGCCAAATCCATGGCCGAACGTATTAAGAGCTTGGCACAGAGTGACCTCGGCATGGGCATAACAGGGATTGCAGGCCCCACCGGTGGCACAGCAGAAAAACCTGTGGGGCTCGTGTATATTGCGCTGGCAACACCAGACAGTGTCATTTGTCAGAGGTTTAATTTCCGTGGAAAAAGGGAGAATATAAAAGAACGAGCGGTAATGAGTGCTTTAAACATGCTCCGCTTGTATCTGATTCAACATATTGGGTGATCGATTGCTTACTGAAGACCATCGGCAAACTGTAGGCTTAGTCCTCATGGCGATTATCGGCATGTTGGTTTTTGTGAGCCTCTTAGGAAGCTTTACTACTACACTGGAAGCTTTTCAAATTGAACTGGGATTAACCATCTTTGATCATGGCTACACACAATTGGAACTGCCACCACTAGGTCGCGTGCGGGCAAGAACGCACATGCCCCCGTTAATGCTAACCGTACGCCTTGATAATATTAATTTACAGCAAGTGCAGGAAGTGATTGACCATACGGATGATGAGGCATATATAGCTGCCCTGCGTTATACTGCCTACCGTAAGGTGGAAATATTTCTGGCACGACTCCTTGTGCTTGCTTTCATCGGGGGCTTTGCAGGCCCCTTTTTTTTTGGTGAACGTAATCGGAAGCGTTTACTGGCAGGTGCCCTCATAGGTGTGTTGGTCTTGGGGAGTATGCTCGCCTTATCGTACGCAACCTTTGAACCCATGGCGTTTATGAATCCTGAATTTGAAGGCATTCTTAAAGCAGCCCCTTGGATGTTTGGTCTTGTGGAAGAAGCACTCTTTAAAGTACAAACCCTAGGGGAGCAACTGGAAGTCGTCGCCGTTAGTATTAATACTTTGTT
>JANKMV010000176.1:2409-3208 GCA_024650095.1 Bacillota bacterium
CAACAAGTAGAGCGATTGGAGCCCTTAGGCACAGTGGAAGGGGAGCTTAAAGTTGCCCATGTATCAGATTTACATAACAACCCCGCTGGCATGGATTTTGTCAGACAAGTTGTTAACACCTTTAATGTGCAGATGGTCATCGATACAGGGGATATAACTGATTTTGGTACAGAAGTTGAGGTGGGGCTAGCACAACCCATTGAAGAGTTTGGTATTCCCTACATTTTCATCCCGGGTAACCATGATTCCCCCGATGTCATCACTCGAATGAAAACCCTTGCTAATGTGACAGTTTTGGAGGAAGGGCAAATTGAAGTACTGGGATTGCGTATCGCAGGAATTGCCGATCCTTCCTCGCAAAATTCAGGCATGGTGGTGGCTCTCGAACCCATTCTCGATGAGTATGCTGATCGTTTGCAAGGTATCATTGACGCAGAAAAACTGCCTCCTCACATTGTGGCTGCTCATCATCCCAGAATTGCTTCCCGTTTTTTATCATCTGTACCAGTTATCCTCACAGGGCATCTTCATCAGTTTTCCATCCGCGAACAAGGTGAATCTGTTATTATCAATGCGGGCACAACCGGCGCCGCGGGTATCCGTGGTCTACAAACAGTCCGTGAGATTCCCTATTCATTGGTTTTACTTCATTTCACTCACAGTGAAGATGGTGAATTATATCTAAAGGCAGCAGACACAATACGTGTATTTCAACTGCAAAGTGGTTTTTCCCTCGAACGACAACTTTTTGGTTCCGCTGCCACAAGTCCAGAACTACAACTAGAACTAGATCTGGAAG
>JANKMV010000176.1:3218-5229 GCA_024650095.1 Bacillota bacterium
CATGGCGTAACGGATTCACTCTAGCGTGGAAATTGTAGGGAACGGTCAAGACCGTTCCCTACATGGGGTTGTTCTTTCGAATAGTTTGCTTAGCCGTTTGCTCGTTGCAAGCAATATAGAAAATATCAGTGTTCAAACTCCTGCTACGGCAGGATTTTGCTTTAGGTAAAGAAAAAAGTTGTCATAGTACTTGCAGGAATAAAGGGAAAGAAGTCGAATATGAATAACTAATCGCTTATGAAATGCCATGTGATGACATGATTTTTATACTGCAAGTGTCTAATGTAACCGGTATTAAAAAGTGCTCATTGAGATAACCGAATAAGCTCCGTAGCGCGAAGCGTTTCCTTATGCTATTGCACTTTTTTTTGGCTCGCTAGTAACACGTAATTTATATTAGTAACACTATTGGGAGGGCAAGTGATGAGAAAGAGTTTGTTTCTTCTTTTAATTGGCTTAGTACTCGGTACATTATTACTTTCTGGCTGTGGGCAAGAGCAACAGCCGCGGGCAAATAAAGAGGATGAACTGATTTTGGCCCTTGGTGCAGAGCCCGAAGATGGTTTTGATCCCACGACCGGTTGGGGTCGCTATGGTTCACCGCTTTTTCAAAGTACTTTACTGCGGCGTAACCAAGATTTAGGAATTGAGATGGACCTTGCTACAGAGTATAGTGTGAGTGAAGATGGTATGACCTGGACTGTTTCACTGCGCGACGATGTGAAATTTTCTGATGGTCTTCCGCTTACAGCAACAGATGTGGTCTTTACTTTTACCACAACCAAGCAAAGCAGTTCTGTGGTAGACTTAAGTGTACTGGAGAAAGTAGACGCCATCGATGCACAGACGGTACAATTTACACTTTCACATCCCAGCTCGGCTTTTGTGGCTCTGCTTGTTTCTACGGGAATTGTACCCCAGCACGCATATGGCCCAGATTATAGTCAAGATCCTTTGGGTTCAGGTCCCTACATTCTCCGTCAGTGGGATAAGGGACAACAAATTATTGTGGAAGCCAACCCAGAATATTACGGTAAAAAGCCATATTTTAAACGCTTAACGTTTCTCTTCCTCGAAACTGATGCCGCCTTTGCGGCCGCTAAAACCGGGCAACTAGACATTGTTGCTATTCCTGCAACATTAGCGGAACAAAACGTTGAGGGGATGAAGCTTCTCCATTTGGAAAGCATTGATAACCGTGGCATTATGTTTCCCTATGTACCCGCAGGTTTAATTTCATCTGCGGATCATCCCATCGGTAACAATGTCACAGCAGATCTTGCTTTGCGGCAAGCCGTCAATGCCGCCATCGACCGTAGTGCCTTAGTCGAAGGCGCGTTAAATGGTTACGGCACACCTGCCCATACGGTCTCCGAAAAAATGCCGTGGTGGAACCCTGAAACAGTGATGTCGGATGGTGATCCCGCGCAAGCAGCCCGTATTCTTGCTGACGCAGGCTGGGAAGATGTGGATGAGGATGGAGTATTGGAAAAAGGAAATATGAAGGCTACTTTTACCTTATTATATCCCGCGACGGACTCTTCACGTCAGGCGTTGGCACTTGCAGTGTCAGATATGTTAAAACCTGTGGGCATTGATGTAGAAGTGGCAGGGAAGAGCTGGGATGATATTGAAAAGCGGATGCACGCCGATGCTGTCCTCTTTGGTTGGGGAAGCTATGATCCCATGGAAATGTATAATCTCTATAGTAGCCAAAAAGCTGGGATTGGTATGTATAACGTTGGTTATTACAGCAACGATGTTGTTGACGATTACATGGAAAAAGCACTGGCTTCTACGACAGAAGAGGAAGCCATGGTTTATTGGCAAAAGGCACAGTGGGATGGAGAAACGGGTTTAAGTGGTAGAGGAGATGCTCCCTGGGCTTGGCTCGTTAACATGGGGCATTTATACCTCGTTAATGAAAAGTTAGAACTGGGACCGCAGAAGATTCAACCCCATGGCCATGGTTGGCCCATTACAGATATGATTCAAAACTGGCACTGGCAAT
>JANKMV010000177.1 GCA_024650095.1 Bacillota bacterium
AGAAACGCGCCCTGAACAGCATCTTCAGCCAAGTTACTATCCTTTAGTATATCAACAGCAACATGATACATTAAAGGCCAATATTGGCAATATAACTGTTCCAATATCATAGCCTTGCTCTTTACCACAATGCCTCACTCCTATTTCAAATTTGATAATGGATTGTAGATAAACGATCTCGCTTTAATTGTGAGGCGGAGAATGATTGATGATTTAGTCACCATATGAATAATCTCAATATTCTATCTAACTATTTCTATTTATCTCTAAAAAACCCCTTCTTTACATATATTTCTTGTTTTCTCTTCGCAACAGGGATATTGAAAAAAGGATCCAGTTGATAAAAGGCTCGACGGCAGAGCTTACAGATTGGTTAGAAGCGAATATTTCAAAGCTTTAAAGGATTTTTTTCATTACTCTACGTCAAACCAAAAAAAGAAGCTGAAAACAATACAGCTTCTTTTTGCTTTATATTTACAGGGTTGATTCAAGAATTTGACGAGGTGGAGTATGGAAAAAACGAGTCAACTATCTGATAGAAACAAAGAAATCGTCCACGAAAAAGACACAAAAGCCTGCCTCGGCAATCATCTTTGCTGGTACTGCTATAGAATAGTAAAGAGCACGAACATCAACGAAATGCAGTAACTTTACTGATCTAGTCGCGGAGCGTGAGCCTTGTGTTCATCTTTATCACCCATGTCAGAACAAGTCGCTGTGCGTCCCTGTTCTGGTCAAATACAAAATCAGCTCATCGTCCGCAATTTCATAAATCATAAGCCAGTCGGGAGTGATATGGCACTCCCGACAGCCTGTATACTTACCTTTTAGCGGGTGGTCTCTATAACTTTCGGCAAGGGTCTCGCCGGCGGAAAGTTTTTTGATAACCTCCGTCAAAAGGTCTAGGTTATACCCTCGCCTGGCCGCCAGCTTTACGTCCTTTTGAAATCTTGCGGTGGGTTTAACTGCATACATCAGGTAAGCAACTCTTTCATCATTTGTTCAACATCCGTATACGACTTGCCTACTGCCGGATTCTTTTTCATCTGCTCTACCTCTTCCATTGCAGCTATTGTATCGGCATTAGGAACATCCATGGAAACCTCAAAAGGTATCCGTTGCTGCCTGACCATAGTTTTTGCAAAAACATTAAATGCAGCCGTCATGGTTAAACCTAAATCATTGCAAAGTTCGTCAAATTCACGTTTCAAATACGCGTCCATACGAATGTTAATATTGGTCTGAGCCATAGCAATCACCTCATTTCTCGTTACCTATATTGTATGTAAATTCATTTACATTGTCAATAAATATATATTCGATCTTTGCCGATATAGTTTACGAGGGTTTACTTTTTATCAAATTATATGTTTATTGAAGCCAAATTCACTCGCCATAAAATAGAGGCTGAAAATAAAACAGCTTAGATTTGAAGGGTTAATACCAGGCTTAATACGGGTATTATTCAGGGAGTCTATTTTTACGCCTCAATTTATTATAACAGTAATATAAAAAGCCCCATACGTGGAGCTTTTAGTCTTTATGATGATTTTACTTTATTCTCTTTGCGTAGCCGTCTTGACATTACTCCGCCTATTTTACCTGTTTCGCGGGCAGTCATGTTTTCCCAACCTTGCTCCTTAACCTTGTCTCCAAGTCCTAGTTCATCGGCAATCTCTATTTTCATTCGCTCCATTTCTAGTTCTCGTGGCGTCATCTTTTCTGGCTTTTTCTTATACTTTGGCATGCGAACCTCCTTGTTACAGCTACATAGATCAGCTATTTTTGCGTTACACATATGTACTGTCAACGCTAGTATGTACTACTGTCAAGGAGATATTCTCTCATTTTTTTTAGATAACTATCTTCGGCCTAGACGCAAGGGCTGAACATGACGCCGAGATAACGATTCAGGTAACATAAACGATAAAACTGTATAAATTTCCAGGCGTCCAATCAGCATTAATACCGCTAACCAGATTTTAGCTCCATCTACTAATACGGCATATGTGTGCGTGGGCCCCACAAGGCCTAAACCTGGGCCTACATTGCCCTGAGCTGATGCCACCGCGGACAGAGCTGTGACCAAATCGTAATCCAAAGAGGTTAGATAAAGCACAGAACAGGCAAAAATAAGTAAATAGAGACAGACAAATGCCACAATACGATTAACCAGTTCTGGGGCAATGACTTGTTCCCCAACCCGTAGGGGAATAACCTCCCAGGGTCGAATCGCTTTTCGTACTTCACGCCAGAAGAATTTTAGCACCACTAAAATTCGAATTTGCTTAATGGCACCACCTGTAGACCCACCACAACCACCAACAAACATTAGTAATAATAAGAGCATACGGGAAAACTCAGGCCATAGATCAAAATCTGCCGTGGTAAAACCCGTAGTGGTGACCATGGACGTCACCTGAAAGAGCGCATGTCGGATAGAATACTCCAATGGATAGCCAGTAGGTATAACAGAAATGGTTAAAAGAAGCGTTGCTAGGACAATGGTCAACAAATAAAAACGCGCTTCCCCATCCTTTAGTACATCCCTAACACGTCCGAGTAAGAGATGATAATATAGAGCAAAATTACCGCCTGCCACTAACATAAAAAATATGATTGCCCATTCAACACGTGGATTGGCAAAGGCGGCCACACTAGCGCTCCTCGTGGAAAAACCACCCGTAGCCATGGTGGCAAAGGCATGGGTGAGCGCATCAAAAATTGAAAAGCCAAGCATATGTAAAACAACCGTTTGCACTGCGGTTAAGGCAATATATATCAGCCACAGTACTTTCGCTGTTTGCGCAATACGCGGTGTCACCATTTGCGTGAGCGGTCCAGGAGCCTCCGCCTGCATCAATAAACTCGCACTAACACCAAGACGAGGGAAAACGGCCACAAATAAGACGATGATACCCATGCCACCTAACCAATGCGTCATGGCACGCCAAAGTAACACACCCTCTGCTAAACTTTCAACATCTGCGATCACAGTGGCACCAGTGGTGGATAAACCAGACATGGCTTCAAAAAAAGCATCTACTAAGGTGGGAACGCTGCCGGAAAAGAGAAATGGCAAGGCACTAAATAATGAGGCTAACAGCCAAGCTAACGTTACAAAAGCATAGCTTTCTCGCAGTGTTAGACCACTAGGTGCCTGACCACCGCGCAGGAAAGCCCAAGCTGCAAGGATAGTTAAAACAATGGCAATACTAAAAGCAATCCGCTCGCTTCCATCCCCCCACATTGCCCACAGGAGTGGCACCAACATCGCAAAAGATAAATATAGGAGCACTGAACCTAACAAGTAAAAAATCCCACGCCATCTCATGGTTGTTCCAACCAGTGCCGCATACTCTTCTGCTTACCTTCCCCCTCATCCATCAGGTATGCCATGCTGGTAGCACTGTGACCATCGGGTAACAGTAACAGAAGATGATCCCCTACTTGCACCCCTTCCTGCTGAGTTAACGATAAGAGTTCACCATTGCGCACTAAAGCGCACCAAATAGCCCCATCGGGTAAACGATCCCTGCCAAAGCGTTTGCCCACAAGTGACATCCCCACTTGCACAACTATTTCCCAAGCTTGCACGGGGCCTCGACCTAAAATGGAGAGGCGACGGGCTTTTTCACGGTTTAGTAAACGAAACACTGCCTCTGCAAATAACGTGGGTGGGGAAACGATGGAGACATTACCTACCGCAGCTAACGCTGCTTGGCATGATGTACTTCGTAACACAGCCAGTATGTGCGTTAAATCCATGCTTTTGGCAAGGAGAGCCAGTAAAACGTTTACGAGATCATCATCACTGGCCGCAACAAACATATCCGATTTTTTATTAATAATGGAAACAAAAAATTCTTTATCCGTCACATCCCCCAGATACACCCGAGTGCGGGGAAGTTTTTCTGCCAGTTCTTCACAACGCGTGCGGTTAGCTGCGATAATAATAGTCTCCCTCTGTAGATCTAACTTCCCAAGTAAGACGGCGATCTGATACCCTAGCGAGCTACCTCCACCGATTAAGATTCTTTGCGGTAGCAAACGCTGTGCACGTTGAGGAAACCAATGGGCTTTTCGCAACGGAGTTCCCACAATATAAATAAGATCACCGACCGTTAAGATATGATCTTCGGCGGGTAGCCACGTTTCACCATTGCGAGTAATAGCACAGATCATGCCCTGCCCAGGTAATTCAATTTCCTTAATTCTCTGACCCGTAAAATGCGAATCAGCGGACAAAGTGTAAGCCACTAAGGCAACACGACCTCCTACCAGCAGTAAGTTGGCCGTCATGCCAGGTTCAATAATCTGTTTGAGAACCTCCTTTGCTGCCAATAGCACAGGATCTAAAAGTAAATCCACAGCTTGCATTTCTTCCGCTAACAGATGATTACCTGAATGATATTCTGGGTTTTGCAAACAAGTTGCAACTAGAGGGACACCCAGCCTTTTTGCTGTTACGCAAGCGAGCAGATTGACCTCATCAACGCCTGTGGCAGCAATAAATAAGCCCGCACCGCTAATGCCCACTGCCAACAATGTTCCCAAAGAGGTGGTGTCGCCGTGGATAACTTGCCCATCAATATATTGACTCAGCAAATCCACCTGACTCCGATTGCGTTCAATCACCACCACTTCATGCGATGATGACAGCAACATCGCCAGCTCTTTTCCAATTTCACCACCCCCGGCTATTACAACTCGCATGTTATCCCCCCGGTTTTTATAGACAAAATACAACTTTCTTTACCACTCCACCAACCTGATGGATTACAGAAATATTAAACACGCCTGGTTTTCTTCAATTCGCTTCTTGCTCTTGGTATAATAAGAAAAGCGCACTTATTCGATTTCCTTAAAATGCGCTTTTCGATACTGACTACATTGACCGCATGCTAATTGCAAGCGATATAATTTCCTGCCAGTATAAGAAAAGCGCACTATTCGATTTCCTTGAAATGCGCTTTTCAATACTGACTACATTGACCGCTTGCTAATTGCAAGCGAGATAATATCAGTCAGTATAAGAAAGGCGCGCGTATTGAATGCTTGTAAAAATTAGCGCTAGCAAAATGCAATTGATATCCCTGTGGTATTAATAAAAGAAAAAATAGGAGGTCTTTATGATGGCAGAACTCAGAGCAAAAGAGTTAAAAACAACGGAAATGGAAGGTTTATCCGAGCAACAGTTGACGCAACATCAT
>JANKMV010000178.1 GCA_024650095.1 Bacillota bacterium
ATGATTTTTACTTTATCCCCGATACTACAAGTGTTTTCCGGATCATGGATCTTATACTTATCGGTTACACGGATAGTTTTCCCATAGAGAGGATGGCGGGTTGTTATCTCAACTGTGATTACAGCCGTTTTATCCATTTTATTGCTCACGACTCGCCCCGTGCGAGTCTTTCGATTACTGCGTTCCAAGAGCTTTGCCTCCTTTCGGAATCAGTAGCTTCCGGCCAAAAGCGACGCTTTTGTCAGGATTTGAGTTCACGTTCACGTTGAACAGTTTTTACCCTTGCAATGTTTTTACGAACTTCACGAATACGCATGGGGTTCTCTAACTGTCCTGTAGCCATTTGAAAGCGCAGGTTAAACAGCTCTTCCTTCAACTCGGATAATCTTCCGACCAATTCAACGTCGCTGAATTCGATTAACTCTTTAGCTTTCATGGCTTTCACCACCTGTCTCGATACGCTTCACAAACTTTGTTTTAATGGGGAGCTTATGCGCAGCTAAACGCATAGCTTCTCTGGCCACTTCTTCAGTCACGCCTGCAATCTCGAAAAGTACCCGACCAGGCTTTACCACCGCTACCCAGAATTCAGGCGACCCTTTACCACTACCCATACGGGTTTCAGCAGGTTTGGCCGTTACCGGCTTATCTGGGAAGATTTGAATCCAAACTTTTCCGCCACGTTTCATATAACGAGTCATAGCGATACGAGCGGCTTCTATTTGTTGGTTGGTAATCCAAGCGGGCTCTAGGCCTTGCAGGCCATATTCACCGAAGGTGATCTGATTGCCAACTTGTGCCTTGCCTTTCATTCTACCACGATGCTGTCTACGATACTTAACCCTTTTTGGTATCAGCATTCGGGTTCCCTCCTCCCGTGTTTCTCTGTTTGGTCGGGAGAACCTCCCCTTTATAAATCCAGACCTTTACACCAATGCGACCAAAGGTTGTAGCTGCTTCCACAAAACCGTAGTCAATATCTGCACGGAGAGTCTGTAGGGGTACGGTCCCCTCATGTTGCATTTCGGTACGAGCGATTTCCGCTCCACCTAGACGGCCACTGACCATAACTTTAATTCCTTTAGCACCGGAGCGCATTGTGCGGAAGATGGATTGTTTCATCGCACGACGGAAAGCAGTACGTTTTACCAATTGATTGGCAATCGCTTCTGCAACCAACGTTGCATCCAATTCCGGCGTTTTAATCTCAATGATATTAATATGAACCTGTTTTTCCGTCAATTTTTCCAACTTCTTGCGTAATTCCTCAACTCCAGATCCACCTTTTCCAATAACAATACCTGGTTTAGACGTGTTAATGGAAATACGGATACGGTTGGCAGCGCGCTCAATTTCTACGCGGGATACGCCAGCGTTATTGAGATATTTAGCAAGAGCTTTACGGATCTTCATGTCCTCATGTAGTAGTTCCGTATAGTTTTTATCGGCATACCACTTGGCTTCCCAATCTTTGATGATGCCAAGTCGGAATCCGATTGGACTCACTTTTTGACCCACGGACTTATCCCTCCTTCTTCTCTTCGAGAATGATGGTAATATGGCTGGTGGGCTTGCGAATCTTGCTGGCCATACCACGGGCACGGGGACGAAAACGCTTTAACACCGGGCCCTGGTCAACGAACACTTGCGCCACATATAAATCGTCACGGTTCATTTCGAAATTGTTTTCTGCATTCGCCATGGCGGAATGAAGTACTTTGTAAATGGGTTCTGTCGGCCGATTCGGGAGGACTTGCAGGATAGCCAACGCTTCCTGAGCGCTCCTTCCGCGGATTTGGTCCACTACTAAGCGGGCCTTCCGCGGCGACATCCGAATATGTTTAGCCGTTGCCTTTGCTTCCACGGTAATCCCTCCTACTTTAGTGATGTGGACCGTTCAGTATGGCCGCCGTGCCCACGGTACGTCCGCGTCGGCGCGAACTCGCCGAGCTTATGACCTACCATATCTTCGGTACAATATACCGGCACGTGCTTTCTTCCATCATGAACTGCCAATGTGTGGCCGACCATTTCTGGAAAGATCGTGGAACGGCGGGACCAGGTTTTAATGACTTTCTTGTCATTCGTTTCGTTCATCTTCTGTATTTTAGCCAATAGCTTTTCTTCAATATAAGGACCTTTTTTCAGTGACCTGGACAATCTAGGCGACCTCCTTCCTGAACATTCTACTTGGTATTCCGACGTTTGACGATGTACTGATCGGATTTTTTATTTTTCTGCCGCGTCTTATAGCCAAGAGTCGGCTTACCCCAGGGTGTAACCGGGCTCTTACGCCCGATAGGTGCTTTACCTTCACCACCGCCATGTGGGTGATCAACTGGGTTCATCACAACTCCACGTACGGTAGGACGTTTGCCTAACCAGCGGGAACGACCCGCCTTACCGATTGTTATATTCTCATGCTCCAAGTTTCCAACTTGACCGATGGTGGCTTTACATTCCTGAGAAACTAAGCGCACTTCACCAGATGGCAGACGAACTTGGGCATATTGGCCTTCTTTAGCCATTAACTGCGCGGAGGCACCAGCCGAACGCACAAGTTGACCACCTTTGCCAATCTTTAATTCGATATTATGGATAAGCGTACCAACTGGAATCGCTTTCAGTGGCATGGCATTACCTGGCTTAATATCTGCACCCTCACCGGACACAATGGATGTACCTACGTTAACACCGATGGGTGCTAAAATATAGCGTTTTTCACCATCTGCATAGTGGAGCAATGCAATATTTGCCGAACGGTTAGGGTCGTACTCAATGGTTGCAACGCGGGCGGCTATACCGTCTTTATCGCGTTTAAAATCAATGATCCGGTACTTACGTTTATGTCCACCGCCTTGGTGACGTACGGTAATCCTACCCTTTGCATTACGGCCCGCTTTTTTCTTCAGCGGCGCTAGTAGTGACTTTTCGGGTTCGGTCGTCGTAATCTCGTCAAAAGACCTGACGGTCATAAAACGGCGTCCCGGAGAGGTGGGAACGAACTTTTTAACTGCCATGGTTTTTCTCCCTCCTTCCTGGGTTACAGACCTTCAAAGATCTCGATGGGCTTACTGCCCTCTTCAAGTGTAACAATCGCCTTTTTCCAGTTGGAACGACGACCAGAATGAATACCCATCCGTTTCATTTTTCCTTGCATGCGGATAGTATTAACATCCTTAACCTTCACTTTGAAAAGTTCTTCCACAGCTTTTTTTATTTCTACTTTGTTAGCTTTGGGTTCTACTTGAAAAACGTATTTCTGCTCTGCCATTAAATCTGTTGATTTTTCAGAAACCAAAGGCTTCTTGATTATATCTCTCGCCTCACGAATCATGCGAATACCTCCTCCATCTGGTTCACGGCACCCCGTGTAACCACCAGATTATCGGTGTTCAGGATGTCATAGACGTTAAGTTGACCCGCGTGGGTTGTCTTTACACCAGGGATATTACGGGCAGATTTGACCACATTTTCTTGTGGGCCATCTAGCACAATTAATACTTTCCGACCAGTGTTCAGTTTACCCAGTACGTTAACTATGTCCTTCGTCTTGGGAACATCCAATGTTAGCGTGTCGAGGACAATCAGTGAACCGGCATTGACTTTTGCTGTGAGTGCAGATTTTAATGCTAACCTTCTTAATTTGCGAGGCATTGTCTGCTTATAATTACGCTTTCCATCGGGACCAAAGGTAATCCCGCCTCCCCGCCAAATGGGTGAGCGAATGGAGCCATGCCGTGCACGTCCAGTTCCTTTTTGTCGCCATGGTTTACGTCCACCGCCGCGAACTTCTGTACGTGTTTTAGTTTTTGCAGAAGCTAACCGTTGGTTGGCTAAATACGCCAAGACAGCTTGGTGCATAGCGGCTTCACTGACCTTAATTGCAAATATTGCATCAGACAGCTCAATGTCACCAACTTGTTCGCCCTGCTGATTATATAAAGCTACTTTCGGCATCACATATCCTCCTTTCTTAACTAGATGTCAGAAATGTAGTTTCAGACTCTAGCGTCCAGCTTTCGCTGAATTTTTGACAGTAACCAAGCCACGCTTTGGTCCGGGAACAGCACCGCGAACCAGCAGCAGGTTACGATCTGCATCGACCTTGACCACTTGCAATCTCTGGACAGTTACTTTGGTACCGCCCATACGGCCTGGTAACTTAGTGCCTTTAAAAACCCGAGCCGCATCAACAGCACCCAAGGAGCCGGGGCCGCGATGATAGTGTGAGCCGTGAGTCATGGGACCACGAGCATAACCGTGGCGTTTAATGGATCCAGCAAAACCTTTTCCCTTTGATTTCGCCGTTACATCAATCCAATCGCCTTCGCTAAAAATATCCGCTTTTATTTCCTGCCCGACTTCATAAGCTTCGGTGTCATCTAAACGAAACTCACGCACATATTTTTTCACTTCTGTGTTGGCATTTCTAAAATGACCAGTTTGTGGCTTTTTAATATGGCTTGCTTTTACGTTGCCAAAACCCAATTGAATCGCTTCGTACCCATCAATCTCTGCATTTTTCTTTTGTATGACATAACATGGACCTGCTTCGATCACGGTAACGGGAATCACTTGGCCTTCCGGAGTAAAAACTTGTGTCATGCCGAGTTTTTTACCTAATATTGCTTTTTTCACGATTTGCACCTCCTTAAACGCTGGTTTCCCTGTGATTACAGTTTGATTTCAATATCAACACCGGCTGGTAGATCTAATCTCATCAGCGCGTCAATGGTCTTGGGCGTTGGCTCAAGAATATCGATCAGCCGCTTGTGTGTGCGCATTTCAAACTGCTCGCGGGAATCCTTATATTTATGAGGTGCCCGAATAACAGTATAAATATTTTTTTCTGTGGGTAGTGGAATCGGACCGGATACGGCTGCACCCGTCCTCTTCGCTGTCTCCACAATCTTACTGGAAGACTGGTCTAATATTTGGTGATCAAACGCCTTTAGACGGATACGAATCTTTTGTTTCGCCATCATTTTCCCTCCTTCATTCGCCTGCTTATCAGACTACTCCGCAAAAATTACCGGGTGTACCCGCAACCTTTTGCTTCATCGTTATCCTAGGTTGCTCTTAGTTCTGAACAACCTAAGCACCGCATAATCTTACTCTAAGATACTAGTACAAACGCCGGAGCCAACGGTGCGGCCGCCTTCGCGGATGGCAAAACGTAGACCTTCTTCAAGGGCAATGGGAGTAATAA